>CALXAB010000070.1 GCA_944386175.1 uncultured Clostridia bacterium | reverse complement strand
TGCCAAAATAGCCCGTCCCTTTTGGCAATTCACAAAAAATTCACAATCTTTTTTAGCAAAATGTATTGACAACTGCTAAAAAAGAGTATAATATATAAAAAGTTAGCAAACAATAGTTAAGAGTGCTAAAAACATAAAACTAACAATTAGCTTTGAGAGGTGAGAAAATTGTTAGATGAAAGAAAGAAAAAAGTTTTACAAGCAATAGTAGAAGAATATATAAACACAGCAGAGCCAGTAAGTTCAAATGCATTAACATCAAACCATGGACTAGACTGTAGTAGTGCAACAATCAGAAATGAGATGGCAGAACTTGAAAAAAACGGATATTTAGATAAAACACATACATCTAGCGGAAGAATACCATCAGCAAAAGGATATAGATATTACGTTGACGAACTAATAAATGACAATGACATAAGTTTAGAAGAAATAAAATATATTAGTTCAAAACTAGAAACTAAAGTAAATGAGATAGAAGACTTAACAAAAATAACAGCTAATACAATTTCTGAGGTAACACATTATACAACAGTTTCTATAGGACCAAAAACGACAAACCAAATAATACAAGAAATAAAATTTGTACTTTTAGGTTCAAGGATGATGTTAGCAGTAATATTAACAGATACAGGATTAGTAAAGGAAACAATAATAAAATTTGATGAAGATGTAAATCAAAAACAAATTGAAACAATGAATTATATGTTTAATAATAAATTAAAAGGGCAACCAATAGAAACAATAGATAGACCATTAGAAGAATATTTATATGATGAAATGATATATAGTATAAATGTTATAAAACCTGTAATTGAACAAATAAAAAAAGTACTACAAGAAGATGATAAGATATATCTAGAAGGAGCCAATAAATCTTTTGATTTACCAGAATTTAATAGTTTAGAAGTGGCTAAAAATTTTATAAATATATTAGATACCAAAGAATTAATGGCAGATATGTTAAATTCAGGATTTGCAGAAGACATAAATGTATATATTGGAGAAGAAAATAAGCAAGATGAATTAAAAGACTTTAGTGTAGTAACATTTAAGCATAAAGTTAATGGAAAAGATTTAGGAACAATAGGAATTATAGGACCAAAAAGAATGGATTATTCAAAAGTTATTTCAGTTATGAAATATATTAATAAAAAACTTAAAGAATTGTGATTTGAAAAATAATAATTATTATTTAAAAAATTTAGAAAGGTGGTAAAAATGGCAGAAACAGAAAGTAAAGAAGAATTAAAAAAAGAAGTTAAAGAAGAGGTTTCTAAAAAAGAAGTATCAAGCAAAGAGAATAAAAATGAAGAAAAAAGCAAACATAAAGATATGGTACCAAAACAAGACTATGATGAATTAGAAGACAGATATAAAAGAGTTTTAGCAGAATTTGAAAATTTCAAAAAAAGAAGTGCAAAAGAGAGAGAAGGACTATATAATTCAATACTATCAGATGTAATAGAAGTAATATTACCAGTAGTAGATAATCTAGAAAATGCAGTAAAAGTAGAGACTCAAGACGAAAATTATAAAAAAGGCATAGAATTAGTTTTAAAACAATTTCAAGATGTATTAAACTCTAAAGGAGTTGAAGAAATAAAAGCAATAGGAGAAACTTTTGATCCTAGTTTACATGAAGCTGTAAGTAGTGTTCAGGATGATGAAAAAGGAGAAAAAGAAATTGTTCAAGAATACAGAAAAGGTTATAAAATAGGAAATAGAGTTATTAGACATTCAATGGTTGTAGTAGCAAATTAAAAGGGGAATGAATAATGTTATATTTTTCTCTTATGGGAGCAAGAGTAGGAATAGGATTAAATACAATAATAGGAATATTAATTGATATACTAATATTTAGTATTATATATTCTGCAATGTATAAAGAAGTTAGATACTTAGAAAATGTACTCATATATACAGTTTGCATGGAAATAGAACTAATGATAGTAACAAGATTTGTATCAATTATGATGTGCTTAATGTTATTTGGAGTATATTTTGTATTAGGTTTAATAGTGATATTCATATTAAGAAAACTGTACAACCGTTATTATTTTAGCAGGGCTTCTTTTATTGCAATCAGCATAGGAGTACAATTTGGAGTATCACTAATATTAAGTTTGTTATTAAATTTATTTATAAAAATTTTTTATTAAAAAAGATATTAAAAAAGAAAGGATGAATTAATATGGGAAAAATTATAGGAATTGACTTAGGAACAACAAACTCATGTGTAGCAGTTATGGAAGGAGGAGAACCAGTAGTAATACCAAATGCAGAAGGAAATAGAACAACTCCATCAGTAGTAGCGTTTTCAAAAAATGGAGAAAGACTAGTAGGACAAATAGCAAAACGTCAAGCTGTTACAAATCCAGACAATACAGTAATTTCAATAAAAAGAAAAATGGGAACAAATGAAAAAGTAGATATAGAAGGTGATAAATTTACACCACAAGAGATATCAGCAATGATATTACAAAAATTAAAAGCAGATGCAGAAAATTATTTAGGACAAAAAGTAACACAAGCAGTTATCACAGTACCAGCATATTTTAGTGATAGTCAAAGACAAGCGACAAAAGATGCAGGAAAAATTGCAGGATTAGAAGTTTTAAGAATTATAAACGAACCAACAGCAGCAGCACTAGCATATGGAATGGATAAAGAACAAGATCAAAAAATTATGATATATGATTTAGGTGGAGGAACATTTGACGTATCTATACTAGATATTGGAGATGGAGTATTTGAAGTTTTAGCAACAAATGGTAATACACATTTAGGAGGAGACGACTTCGATGAAGCTATTATAAATTATTTAGTAAGTGAATTCAAAAAATCAAATGGTATTGACTTAAGTAATGACAAAATGGCAATGCAAAGATTAAAAGAAGCAGCAGAAAAAGCAAAAATAGAACTATCAGGAGTACAACAAACACAAATTAATTTACCATTTATTACAGCAGATGCTACAGGTCCAAAACATTTAGATGTAACATTAACAAGAGCAAAATTTGAGGAATTAATTCATGATTTAGTAGAAGCTACAGCAGGACCAGTAAATCAAGCATTAAAAGATGCAGGATTAACACCAAATGATATTCATAAAGTATTATTAGTTGGTGGTTCAACAAGAGTACCAGCTGTACAAGAAGCAGTAAAAAGAATAACAGGAAAAGAAGCAGACAAAGGAATAAACCCAGATGAATGTGTTGCAATTGGAGCGTCTATTCAAGGAGGAGTACTTTCAGGAGACGTAAAAGATCTAGTATTATTAGATGTAACACCATTATCATTAGGTATTGAAACTTATGGAGGAGTATTTACAAAATTAATAGAAAGAAATACAACAATACCAACTAAAAAATCACAAATATTCTCAACAGCAGCAGATGGTCAAACATCAGTAGAAGTACATGTGCTACAAGGAGAAAGAGAAATGGCAGCATATAATAAAACACTAGGAAGATTCCAATTAACAGGAATTCCAGCAGCACCAAGAGGAGTACCACAAATAGAAGTAACATTTGATATAGATGCAAATGGTATAGTACATGTATCAGCAAAAGACATGGCAACAGGAAATGAACAAAATGTATCAATTACAGCATCAACAAATCTTACAGATGAAGATATAGACAAAGCAGTAAAAGACGCAGAAGCACATGCTGAAGAAGATAAAAAGAAAAAAGAAGAAATAGAAGTTAAAAACAATGCAGAAAGTCTAATATATAACAGTGAAAAAACACTAAAAGACTTAGGAGACAAAATAAGTGGAGAAGAAAAAGCAAAAGTAGAAACAGAAATAGACAACACTAAAAAAGCATTAGAAACAAACGATACAGAAAAAATAAAAGAAGCAACAGAAAAACTAACAAAAGTATTTTATGATATGTCAGAACAATTATATAAAGCAGCAAATCCAAATGGAGCACAAGGAGCAAATGCAGATCCAAATGCGAATGCAACATCAGGAACAACAGGAGAAGGACCAAAAACAGACGAAAATGGAAATGTATATGATGCTGACTATAAAGTAGAAGATGATAAATAGGGATTTTGGGGACGGGGCTTAAAATCCCTATCTTTATTAAAAAATTAAAAATATAAATATAAAGAATTAATAGAATAGGGATTTTAAGCCCCGTCCCCAAAAATCCCCTTAAGGAGGAAAAATAATGGCAAAAAGGGATTATTACGAAGTCTTAGGAGTAAATAAAAATGCAACTGATGAAGAATTAAAAAAAGCATATAGAAAATTAGCAAAAAAATATCATCCAGATGCAAACCCAGATAATAAGAAAGAAGCAGAAGCAAAATTTAAAGAAGTAAATGAAGCATATGAGACATTGTCAGACCCTCAAAAAAGAAGGATGTATGATCAATTTGGAGCAGATGGACCTCAAGGATTTGGAGGAGGTCAAGGACCTTTTGGACAGGGAGGATATTATTCATATACTAGTTCAGGATTTAATGGATTTGATGATTTTGGAGACCTAGGAGATATATTTTCTTCATTTTTTGGTGGAGGTTTTGGAGGTAGAAATTCTTCAAGAAGACAAAATGGACCAAGAAAAGGTGCAGATTTAAATGTTACTATAGACATTACTTTTGAACAATCATTTTCAGGTGTAGAAAAAGAGATAGTTATAACAAGAAATGAAGATTGTACAACTTGTCATGGAACAGGAGCAAAACCAGGAACTTCTGTAACAAAATGTACAGTTTGTAATGGTACAGGGCAAGTAAAACAAGTACAAAATACGATACTTGGACAAATGCAAACAACAAGAACTTGTAGTGCATGTCATGGAACAGGAGAAATAATAAAAGAACCATGTCCAGAATGTGGTGGTAGAGGAAAAGTAAGGAAACAACCAAAAATAAAAATAAAAATTCCAGCAGGTATTGATAATGAACAAACAGTTGTATTAAGAGGAGAAGGAGAACCTGGAGAAAAAGGAGGACCTAAAGGAGATTTATATATAACAGTAAGAATAAAAAGACACAGTATTTTTACAAGAAAGGGAAATAATGTACTATGTGAAATTCCTATTTCTATAACACAAGCTACACTAGGAGGAGAAATAGAAGTACCAATGGTAGACGGTACAAAGGAAAAATATAAAATTTCTGAAGGGACTCAAACAGGAACTAAATTTACAATAAGAAACAAAGGATTTAAATCAATAAATTCCAACTCTACAGGGGATTTTGTCTTTACAGTAATAGTTCAAACTCCAAAAAGATTAAGCAAAGAACAAAGAGAATTATTAGTTGAATTAGCTAAAACAATGAATGAACAACCACCAATTAAAAAAAGAGGAATATTTGGGTAATAACAGCGGATTCTGCATATCATTGTTTGTCTAAAAACTAATAAACAATTAGAAGAAAAAAGTTTAAACATATCAGATAAAATAAAGTAAAAATGGTAATATATAGAAAATAAACTATTACCATTTTTTTATTGAAATATTAATAAAAATAATGTATAATATAAAAGACTGAATTTATATTTTTACAGTAAAAAATCTTACTAAAATCAATTGTAATTCAAAGCAGTTATACAACTTTGAAAGGAAAACATTAAATGAAAAATAAGAAAAAGATAAAAACAACAATTAATATTATAACAACAATAATATTGATTATAGGTTTATATTTTGCATATCAATTTTATCAAAAAAACAATTTTAATGAATTTATAAGAACAGAAGCAAATTTGTATACTTCAAAATTTAGTAGAGACAAAGAAGAAAAATATTCAAACAAAAGAAGTTATAAAATAACATCACCAGATTATAATGACGCAATGTTTTTCAAAACCATACAAGTAGAAAAAAACAAGCCATATAAAGTAACATGTATGGTAAAAACAAATAATGTAGAAAGTAAAGGACAAATATCAGGAGCAGGAGCACAAATATCTATACGAGACTCTACAGAAAGGTCAGTAGCAATTAGTGGAACACAGGACTGGCAAAAAATAGAATTAATATTTAATTCAAAAGATAGAGAAACAGTAGATATAGGCTTTAGACTAGGAGGATATTTAGGACAAGCAAAAGGTGAAGTTTGGTTTTCCGATTTTACGATAGAACAAGGAGTGGCAGAGCAAAGTAAGCAATGGAATTTTGCATGTTTTATATTAAAGCAAACTGATGTAGTGATAAATGAACAAAATATAAAATTAGAAGTCAGTTCAACAGATATATCAGACATAAAAAATACAATGGAAAGATTTAAAAATTCAGCACAAGAACTATCAAAAGGAAAAATGACAGTTAAATATGATATGTATGAAATAGATACACCATTAACCACCTTATCATACGAAAAGGAATATGGATATTATGCAAGCCCAGAAGATGTAGAAAGTCAAATTAAAGAATATATAAAAAATAGCAATTATGATCATATATTTATTGTATTAAGGTTAGGTAATGAGGAATATAAAGATGAAATAGAGATAAACGACTGGATAGGACTAGGTTCAATGGATTACTATGGTATAGGCTTTTCGAACATAAGATTACCAAACGATTCCAGAAGTTATATATATAAGTACAATACTAGAATAAATACATTTCCAGAAGAAGTATTTCTACACGAATTTTTACATTCATTAGAAAGAACATCAGAAGAATATGGATATGAAGTTCCAGATCTACATGATTATGAAAAATATGGATATGTAAATCAAAGACTAGACGGGCAAAAACTATGGTACACTGACTATATGAACAAAAATATAAATACAGAAACAGGAAAAATAGGATTGCCAGATGAAGTATATAATTTAAAACCAGCAAAAGAGAGTAATTTTGAAACTTCATACAAATTAGAAGAATTTAAAGAACCAGAAAATATAATAGAAGAAATAAGACAAATATTCAAACAAATTTATACAAATATACAATTAGTATTTAACAATAAAGAAATACAATTACAATAAACTACAAAACTAATAATTACAATAAGTGTTTAAATGATGTAAACAAAAATAATAAATCTTAATACCAAATAACATAAATAATTATAACAAAAAAATGCGAAAGGGATGCAATAAATGAATTTATCAGAATTTAATTATGAATTACCAGAAGAATTAATAGCGCAAACACCAATCAAAAAAAGAGACGAATCAAGACTAATGATATTAAATAGAAAAGAACAAACAATAGAACATAAAAAATTTAAAGAAATAATAGAATACTTACAGCCAGGAGATGTATTAGTAAGAAATAATACAAAAGTAATCCCAGCAAGATTATATGGAAAAAAAGAGACAGGAGCAAATGTAGAATTTTTATTATTAAATAATATTGAAAATGATATTTGGGAAGCAATAGTAAGACCAGGAAATAAACTACATGTAGGAACAAAAGTAATATTTGGAGATGGTATGCTAGAAGCAAACATATTAGAAATATTACCAGGAGGAACAAGGAAAGTAGAATTCAAATATCAAGGAATATTTAACGAAATATTAGACAAAATTGGACTAATGCCATTACCACCATACATACATGAAACACTAAAAGAAAAAGATAGATATCAAACAGTATATGCAAAATATGAAGGATCAGCAGCAGCACCAACAGCAGGATTGCACTTTACACCTGAATTATTAAAAAAGATAGAAGAAAAAGGAATAGAAATAGCAAATGTAACACTACATGTGGGAATAGGAACATTTAGACCAGTAAAAGAACAGACAATAGAAGAACACAAAATGCATTCAGAACATTTTTATATAAAAAAAGAAGACGTCGAAAAAATAAATAAAGCAAAAAAAGAAGGAAGAAGAGTAATAGCCGTGGGAACTACATCATGTAGAGTGCTAGAATCAATATCAGATGAAAATACAGGAATGGTAAAAGAAATAGAAGATGATACAGAAATATTTATATATCCAGGATATAAATTTAAATGTATAGATGGACTAATAACAAATTTTCATTTACCAGAATCGACACTATTAATGCTAGTATCAGCATTAGCAGGAAAAGACTACATTATGAGAGCATATAAAGAAGCAGTAAAAGAAAAATACAGATTTTTTAGTTTTGGAGATGCAATGTTTATAAATTAGTGCCAAAGGGGACGTGTTATTTTGACAATTGCCAATGGGGACAGGCTATTTTGGCACATTCTATTAGTTTTATAATCAGTTTTTTTATATTTATTAAATTAAAGTGTGCCAAAATAGCCTGTCCCCATTGGCAATTGTCAAAATAACACGTCCCCTTTGGCACTAATTT
>CALXAB010000069.1 GCA_944386175.1 uncultured Clostridia bacterium | reverse complement strand
CCGTCCCTATTATCCCGAATTTTAGGGATTAAAGGAACGTCCCCTAGTTGTCAAAATAGCCCGTCCCCTTTGGCACACTAATTTAAGAATGGAGGAATTTAAAATGATTTTAGAAGGTAAAAAAGTAGTAATTATGGGAGTAAGAAACAAATGGAGTATAGCATGGGGAGCTACACAATCAGCATATGAACAAGGGGCAGAAGTTATATGTACATGTTCACAAGACAGTGTAGAAAAGGTAAAAGATTTAATAAAAGATATGCCAAAAGCAAGTGTATATGTAT
The DNA here is from genome assembly GCA_944386175.1 of uncultured Clostridia bacterium. Taxonomy (GTDB): domain Bacteria; phylum Bacillota; class Clostridia; order TANB77; family CAG-508; genus CAG-269. The sequence continues at coordinate 6,241 of CALXAB010000069.1, read as the reverse complement.
GTAATGATGTTAGCAAAGATGAAGATATAGATAAATGCTTAGAAGAAATAAAAAAGGATCACGGAAAAATAGATGGATTATTACATGCTATAGCACATGCGAATACAGAAGATTTAAGAAATGATTTTATATTTACATCAAGAGAAGGATATGCTCATGCACAAGATGTTAGTGCTTATTCTTTAGTAGCAATAGTTAGAATGGCAAAAGAAAAAGAGATGTTAAATGAAGGTGCTAGTATAGTAGCATATACATATTATGGTTCAGAAAAAGCAATAGATGGTTATAATGTAATGGGAGTTGCAAAAGCAGCTTTAGAGGCAAGTATAAAATATTTAGCAAGAGATCTAGGAAAAGAAGGATATAGAATAAATGCTATTTCAGCAGGACCAATAAAAACATTGTCAGCTAAAGGAATAAAAGATTTTAATTCAATTTTAGATGTAGTAGAAGAAAGAGCTCCTTTACACAGAAATGTTACTATAAAAGAAGTTGGAGATAGTACAGCATTTTTATTTAGTAATATGTCTAGTGCGATAACAGGAGAGGTTATACATGTTGATAGTGGATTTTCAACAGTTGGTGTTTAGTAGATAATAATTATGAAGTAAGCAGGAAACAATAATGTTTTCTGCTTATTTCTTGTAAAATGAAAACCCCCTGTTTTACAGGGGGTTCTAAAAGCTTCTAGCTATGAGTAGAAAAATTCCTCCTTTTTGATATAATAAATGTGGTTCGCCAGCCACAAATAAAAATCAAAAAGGAGGAATTTGTCATGAAAGACAAAAATAGTTTAGCACACAGTGCATGGAATTGCAAATACCATATAGTATTTGCACCAAAATATAGGAGAATGGAAATATACGGAAAAATAAGAAAGGATATAGGAGTAATAATAAGGAGATTATGTGAGCAAAAAGGAATAGAAATAATAGAAGCAGAATTATGCCCAGACCATATACATATGCTAGTTAGCATTCCACCAAAGTATAGTGTAGCAAGTATAATGGGATATTTAAAAGGAAAAAGTAGTTTGATGATATTTGATAGGCACGCAAATTACAAGTACAAATATGGAAATAGGCACTTTTGGTGTAGAGGCTATTATGTGGATACAGTAGGCAAAAATAAAAAAGCAATAGAAGAATATATCAAAAAACAATTACAAGAAGATATAGCAACGGATCAAATAAGTATCAAAGAATATGTAGACCCATTTGAAAAAGAAGAAAAAGAGAAAGAAAGAAAAATAAGAAAAGGCTTAGGACCACTTAAGTGGTAGCCTGAAAAAGAAATGCGGTTGGCGAAACCATTCAGTAGGGCTTAAGCCCAGAAGTGCCAGTACAAAAGCCTTCTAGGCTAAGAGCAAACCACCAGTTTTACTGGTGGTTATGATTATTGTATAGCTGTGAATAATAATAACTTTTAACAAGTTTTTTAAACAAATTTATCTCAAAACCTTTTAAAAAAGTAAAAAATGTTATACAATAGTAGAAAATTTAAATTTAGGAGAGGTAAATGAGCAAAAAATGGCAAATATATGATATAAACGAAGAAAAGATAAAAGAAATAGAAAGTAAATATAAAATAAACAAATTATTAGCCACAATACTTGCAAACAGAGGAATTACAACAGAAGAAAGCATAAGGCTATTTTTAAAACCCACAAGAGAAGACTTTTATGATCCATTTCTAATAAAAGACATGGAAAAAGCGGTAGAAAGAATAATAACAGCAATCAATAAAAAAGAAAAAATAACCATCTATGGAGATTACGACGTAGACGGAATAACAAGCATAACAGTACTAAAAAGTTTTTTAAGAGATAGAGGAATAGAAGCCGATACATACATTCCCAATAGATTAAATGAAGGATATGGTTTAAATAATTCTGCAATAGAAAAAATTAAAAGTAAAGGTTGCGAATTAATGATAACAGTAGATTGTGGTATTTCAGCAATAGATGAAGTAAATTATGCTAACTCACTAGGAATAGAAGTAATAGTAACAGATCATCATGAGGCAGGAAATGAGATACCAGAAGCATTAGCTGTTATAGATAATAAAAGAAAAGATAGTACCTATCCTTTTAGAGAACTTGCAGGAGTAGGGGTAGTTTTTAAATTAATACAGGCACTTAGTATAAAATTAAATCTAAAAGATGAAGAATATTTAAAATATCTAGACATTGTATGTATAGGTACAATATCTGATATAGTACCATTAGTAGATGAAAATAGAGTTATAACAAAATTAGGTTTAATGCTAGTTAGACAGACTAGAAATATAGGTCTACAAGCTGTTTTAAAATCTTCAGGATATAGTAAAATAGATTCAAATACGATATCATTTGGAGTAGCACCAAGATTAAATGCTTGTGGAAGAATGGGAAAAGCAGATGAGGCATTAAAATTATTTTTATCAAAAAATGTAAATGAAGTAATGCAATTATCAAAAGAGTTGAACGATTTTAATAGAGAAAGGCAGGAAAAAGAAAAAGAAATATATGAAAATGCTATAGCTCAAATAGAACAAGAACATTTAGATGAAAAAAATACTATAATATTAAAAGGGGAAAACTGGCATCATGGAGTTATAGGAATTGTATCATCAAAGATAACAGAAAAATATTTTAAACCAAGTATCTTATTAAGTTTTGAAGAAGATGGAATAGGAAAAGGATCAGGAAGAAGCATACCAGGTTTTGACTTACACGAAGCTCTAATGCAATGTCTAGATGTTATAGAAAAATTTGGTGGACATGCCATGGCAGTAGGGATAACAGTAAGAGAAGATCAGTTTGATCAATTTAAAGAAAAGTTTGAGAATATAGCAATTTCTAAACATATACAAGATATCTTACCAATAATAAATATAGATGCAAAAATAAATTTAAGTGATATAAACAAAGAAATGGTAGAAAGTTTAAAAGAATTAGAGCCATTTGGTGAAGGTAATAAAATGCCAGTATTTGTCTTTAAAAATCTGAAAATAGATTCAATAAGAGCCTTATCAGAAGGAAAACATTTAAAACTTACATTAAAAGATGATAATACAATTGTAAGTAGTATAGGATTCAATTTAGGACATATGGCAGAAGAATATAGAATAGGAGACAAAATAGATGTAGTAGGAGTTTTGGAAATAAATTCATTTAATGGGGTAGAAAATTTACAAATAAATATAAAAGATATAATGAAGTCTGTATAATTAGAAAAATGAACTTATTTTTAAATATATAAATATTCTATAATATAGCTATTTATAATAAAAGGGAAGTGGAAACTTATGAATGAAACAAAAGAAATAACAATACAAGATGTTATAGCAAAAAGAAAAACACATTCAAGAAGAGTTGATGTTAAATTAATATTAAGAGCATATAACTATGCAAAAAAATATCATGGAGAACAATTGAGAAAATCGGGAGAGTCATATATAGTACATCCATTAAATGTTGCATATATACTAGCAGAAATAGGATTAGATGATAGTACAATTTGTGCTGCTCTTTTGCATGATGTAGTAGAAGATACAGAAATTACAGAAGCGGATTTAAGAAAAGAATTTGGAAATGAAATATCAGATATGGTATCTGGTGTAACCAAATTAAAATTAATCCAATTTGCTTCAATACAAGAGCAACAAGCTGAAAATTATAGAAAAATGTTTTTAGCAATGGGAAAAGATATAAGAGTAATATTAATAAAATTAGCAGATAGACTTCATAATATGAGAACATTGAAATATCTAAAAAGAGATAGACAAATAGCTATATCAAAAGAAACCATGGATTTATATGCACCTTTAGCAAATAGACTGGGGCTATATTCTTTAAAATGGGAATTAGAAGACTTAGGATTTAAATATTTGTATCCAGAAGAATATCATGAATTAGTAGAAGGAATAAACAAGAAAAGAGAAGAAAGATTAAAGTTCATAGAAAAAATTATGGACAATATTAAGATACAATTAAAAAAGCAAAAAATAGATGCAGAAGTAACAGGAAGAGCAAAACATTTATATAGTATATATAGAAAAATGAAAAGAGACAACAAGACTTTAGAGCAAATATATGACTTATTTGCACTTAGGATATTGGTAAACTCAGTAAAAGACTGTTATGCAGCATTAGGTGTGGTTCATGAATTATATAGCCCAATGCCAGGAAGATTTAAAGACTATATAGCAGTTCCAAAACCAAATATGTACCAATCAATTCATACAACATTATTAGGAGAAAAAGGAACACCATTTGAAGTACAAATACGTACATGGGATATGCATAGAATAGCTGAATTTGGTATAGCAGCACATTGGGCATACAAAGAAGCAAGCTATTTTGGAGGAAAAAAACAAGCAGTAAGAGTAGAAGAAGACAAACTAGCATGGCTTAGAGAAACACTAGAATGGCAAAAGGAAATGCAAGATCCTCAAGAATTTTTAAATACACTAAAAACAGAATTATTTGAAGATGAAGTATATGTATTTACACCAAAAGGTGCAATAAAAGTATTACCAAGAGGAGCAACTCCAATAGATTTTGCATATGCAATACATGCAGAAATAGGCCATCATATGACAGGGTGTAAAATAAATAGTAAAATGATGCCAATAATTACACCATTACAAAGTGGAGACATTATAGAGATAATAACATCAGACAATTCAAAAGGTCCAAGTAGGGATTGGCTAAAATTTGTAAAAAGTAGTAGTGCTAAAAATAAAATTCAAAGTTGGTTCAAAAAAGAACAAAAAGCAGAAAATATAGAAAAAGGAAAAGAATTAATAGAAAAAGAACTAAAGAGAATAGGCTTTTCACACAGTGATTTATTTAAAAATGAATATGTAGAGCCAATGATGGAAAAATATAAATATAAAAATATCGAAGAAATGTACTCAGCAGTAGGATTTGGTACGAATTCAGCAGTAAAAGTTATAGCAAGAATGCTACAAGAATACAGGAAAGAACATCAAGAAGAAAACATAGAAGAAAAAATCGCACAACTTGCTAAAGAAAGGCAAAAGAAAGTAAAACCATCAAGTTCAGGAATAGTAGTAAAAGGAATTGATAATTGTTTGGTAAAACTATCAAAATGTTGTAATCCACTTCCAGGAGATGAAATAATAGGGTATATTACTAGAGGAAGAGGAGTATCAGTTCATAGAAAAGATTGTGTAAATGTAAAAGATTTATTAACAGAAGAAAATAGAATGATAGATGTAGAATGGTATAATCAACAAAAGGCCTCATACCAAGTAGATGTAGAAATATATTCAAATGATAGAACAGGACTATTATTGGATATATTAAAACAAATAGAAACAACAAAAGCTAAAATTATGGGTGTAAATACCAAAACAACAAAAGAAAGAATAGCAATTATTGAATTAACAATAGAAGTAGAAAATTTAGAAGAATTAAATAAAGTATTAAAGCTAATAAGAAAAGTAGACAGTGTATATGAAGTAAAAAGAAAAAAATAATACAAAGGAAGTATGAAAGGAAAGGGGAAAATGATTTTAAAAGAATTAAAAATTGATACCTGGATAGGAGATCCGACAAATTGCTATATAATATTAGATGAAGAAAGTAAAGAAATAATGGTAATTGACCCAGCAGGAGAAGTAGAGAAAATAGAAGAAATGATAAATATATTAAGTGGAAAATTAAAATATATATATTTAACACATTGTCATGGAGACCACATTGCAGGAGTAAATGAACTAAAAAAAAGATGTGGAGGGAAAATATTAATACACAGATTTGATAGCGAAGGATTAAACAATCCAGAAATAAATCTTTGTCCATATATAGGAATGGGAAACATAGAATTAGAAGCAGACTCTAGAATAGATGATAATGACCTAATTCATTTAGAAAATTTAGAATTTAAAGTAATACATACACCAGGTCATACAAAAGGAGGAACAAGCCTTTATTGTGAAAAAGAAAAATGTTTATTCTCAGGAGATACCTTGTTTAGAGGAACTTGGGGTAGAACAGATTTACCCACTTCTAATATAGAAGAGATTATGGATTCGATAGCAAATAAACTCATGAAATTACCTGATGAAACAATCGTGTATCCAGGACATGGAAAAATAACAATGATAAAAGAAGAAAAGCCAATATATTTAGAATTGAAACCAAAATTATATTAAGGGGACGTACCTTCAATCCCTAAAATTCGGGATAATGGGGACGGACCTTAAGATTGCCATAAGTACCATTGCCATG
>CALXAB010000068.1 GCA_944386175.1 uncultured Clostridia bacterium | reverse complement strand
CAACCACTTGGAGGAAAAGCTCAATTTGGTGGACAACGTTTTGGAGAGATGGAAGTTTGGGCATTAGAAGCATATGGAGCAGCTTATACACTACAAGAAATGTTAACAGTAAAATCAGATGATGTTGTAGGAAGAGTAAAAACTTATGAAGCAATAGTTAAAGGTGAAAATGTTCCAGAACCAGGAGTTCCAGAAAGTTTCAAAGTACTTGTAAAAGAACTACAATCATTAGGATTAGATGTAAGATTATACTCAGAGGATAATCAAGAATTAGAATTAAAAGAAAATATAGATGAAGGCGTAGAATATGACCCAGAAAAAGAAGGAAAATTATTATCAGAAGATGAAGTTATTTCAGATGGCGATTTAGATGGATATAGTCAAGAAGATGATAAAGATATTCTACTTGATGACGAAGAAACAGATATAGTAGATGACAGTGATGAATTATTTGAAAGTCTAGATGACGAAGATGATGAATTATTGTTTGATAATGATTTAGCAAATGATAATTTAGATAATGATGAAGATATAATTGAGTAAGATAAAACATTTCATGAAACTAATTAAAAAATAAATAATTAAATAAATTCTAAAAAGAAGAAAGGCGACTCTAAGGAATTGCAAGAGCGGTGGATAGACCTTAAAATCTGTTTTAGAATTACCCAATAAAAAGACCAAAAGAAACAGTATTTATTGAACTGAAAAATTAAATAGTACTGTTTCTAAAGGTACAAAAGTGAAGGGAGAATTTTATAGTGGATGAATTAGATATTTTTGACAAATTAAAAATAGGTGTAGCATCAGATGAGAAAGTAAGAGAATGGTCAAAAGGAGAAGTAAGAAAACCAGAAACTATTAATTACAGAACATTAAAACCAGAAAAAGATGGTCTATTTTGTGAAAGAATCTTTGGACCAACAAAAGACTGGGAATGTCATTGTGGAAAATATAAAAGAGTTAGATATAAAGGAATAGTATGTGATAGATGTGGTGTAGAAGTAACTAAATCAAAAGTAAGACGTGAAAGAATGGGACATATAGAACTTGCAGCACCAGTTGCACATATATGGTATTTTAAAGGAATACCAAGTAGAATAGCTTTAATGTTAGACATCTCACCAAGAAATTTAGAGAAAATAATATATTTTGCTTCATATGTAGTAATAGATAAAGGAGAAACAGGATTAGAAAAGTGCCAAGTATTAAATGAAAAAGAATATCATGAAGCAGAAGAAAAATATGGAAGAGGCTCATTTAAAGCAAAAATGGGAGCAGAAGCTTTAAGAGAACTACTAGAAGAAATAGATGTAGAAAAATTATCAAATCAAATAAAAAAAGAATTAGAAAAAGCAAGTGAGCAAAAAAAGGTAAAACTAGTAAAAAGATTAGATACAGTAGAATCATTTAGAATATCAGGAAACAGACCAGAATGGATGATAATGCAAGTTGTACCAGTAATTCCACCAGAATTAAGACCAATGGTACAATTAGATGGTGGTAGATTTGCAACATCTGACTTAAATGATTTATATAGAAGGGTTATAAACAGAAATAATAGATTAAAAAGATTATTAGAATTAGGAGCACCAGAAATAATTGTAAGAAATGAAAAAAGAATGTTACAAGAATCTGTAGATGCATTAATAGATAATGGAAGAAGAGGAAGACCAGTTACAGGAGCTGGAAACAGACCTTTAAAATCATTATCAGATTTATTAAAAGGAAAACAAGGTAGATTTAGACAAAACTTATTAGGAAAACGTGTTGACTATTCAGGTCGTTCTGTTATAGTAGTAGGACCAGAATTAAACATATATCAATGTGGACTTCCAAAAGAAATGGCTGTAGAATTATTTAAACCATTTGTTATGAGAGAACTAGTAGGAAGAGGAATAGCTCAAAATATAAAAAATGCAAAAAGAATGGTTGAAAGACTTAGACCAGAAGTATGGGAAATATTAGAAGAAGTTATAAAAGACCATCCAGTAATGTTAAACCGTGCACCTACATTGCATAGACTAGGTATTCAAGCATTTGAACCAGTTTTAGTAGAAGGTAGAGCAATAAAACTTCACCCATTAGTTTGTGAAGCATTTAATGCAGACTTTGACGGAGACCAAATGGCTGTACATTTACCATTATCACCAGAAGCACAAGCAGAATCAAGATATTTAATGCTTGCAACAAATAACCTTTTAAAACCACAAGATGGTAGACCAGTTGCAGTACCAAGACTTGATATGATTCTAGGTTCATATTATCTAACAATGGTGTTAGATGGAGAAAAAGGAGAAGGAAATTATTTTAGAGATCCTGAAGAAGCAATAATGGCATATGAAAATCATGAAGTAGGGATACATGCAAAAATCTTTGTAAGAATTGAAAGAGAAATAGATGGAGAAATAAAAACAAAGAAAATAGAAACAAGTGTTGGAAGAATAATTTTCAATCAAGGAATACCACAAGATTTAGGATTTATTGATAGAAAAGAAGATCCATTCCAATATGAAATAGACTTCCCAGTTATGAAAAAATCAATGGGAACAATAATAGAAAGAGTTATAAGAACACATGGTCTTACAGAATCAGCAGAAGTAATAGATTATATAAAAGCATTAGGATTTAAATATTCTACTTTAGCAGGTGTAACATTCTCTATGGATGATGTAAAAGTACCAGAAGCTAAAAAAGAACTATTAAAAGAAGCAGATGAAAAAGTTGAGAATATTAGAAAACAATATGCAAGAGGTTTAATAACAGATGAAGAAAGATATAATGCAGTTATTAATGTTTGGGAAGAAACAACACAAAAAGTAAGTAATAAAATGGAAGAAAATTTTGATGATTTAAACCCAATATATATGATGGTAAAATCAGGAGCCAGAGGAAATATGAGCCAATTAAGACAAATAGCAGGTATGCGTGGACTTATGGCTAGTACAACAGGTAAAGCTGTAGAAATACCAATTAAATCATCATTTGCAGAAGGATTAGATGCATTGGAATACTTTATTTCAGCGCATGGAGCACGTAAAGGACTTTCAGATACAGCTTTAAGAACAGCAGACTCTGGATATTTAACAAGAAGATTAGTAGACGTTTCACAAGATATAATAGTTAGGGAACACGACTGTGGAACAGATGAAGGAATAATAGTTTATGATATAAAAGATGGAAATCAAATAATAGAAAAAATGCAAGAAAGACTACTTGGAAGATATCCAGTAGAAGATGTAATTAATCCAGAAACTAAAGAACTAATAGTAGATAAAGATACAATGATAACAGAAAATATTGCAGATAAAATAGTAGAGGCAGGAATAGAAAAATTAAAAGTACGTTCAGTATTAGGATGTCATTCAAAACGTGGAGTATGCCAAAAATGTTATGGTATGGGATTAGCAAGAAGAGACTTAGTATCAATAGGTGAAGCAGTAGGAATAATAGCAGCACAATCAATAGGTGAACCTGGTACGCAGCTTACAATGAGAACAATTCACTCAGGCGGTGTAGCAGGTGTAGCAGATATAACTCAAGGTCTTCCTAGAGTAGAAGAGTTATTTGAAGCTAGAAAACCAAAAGGTGTGGCAATAATTTCAGAAATAGCAGGAAAAGTTAAAATAAAGGAAACTAAAAAGAAAAAAGAAATTATTGTTACAAGTAATGATGATGCAAAAACTTATACAATACCATTTGGTTCAAAAATGAAAGTACATGATGGAGATATAGTGGAAGCAGGAGATCCATTAATAGAAGGATCAATTAATCCAAGTGAAATACTTGCAATAAAAGGACCAGAAGGAGTATATGAATATCTAATTACAGAAGTGCAAAAAGTATATAGAAATCAAGGTGTTGATATAAACGACAAACATATTGAAGTAATAGGAAGACAAATGCTTAAAAAGGTAAGAGTAGAAGATAATGCAGATACAGATATGTTCCCTGGAACACTGATAGACATGTACGAATTCCAAGATAAGAATAATGAAGTAATAGCACAAGGAAAACGTCCAGCAACAGGAAAAAGAGTACTACTAGGAATAACAAAAGCATCACTTGCTACAGATAGTTTCTTATCAGCAGCATCATTCCAAGAAACAACGAGAGTTTTAACAGAAGCAGCAGTAAAAGGAAAAATTGATGACTTACAAGGACTAAAAGAAAATGTAATAATTGGTAAATTAATACCAGCTGGAACAGGAATGCAAAAATATCAAAATATCCATATAAATACAGAAAAAGAAGAAACTGTAGAGGAAGATGACACAGAAACCAAGATTTCTTAATTCATTGAAAACAAAGTTAGTAGATTAAAATAGCATTTTGGCAATGCAGCCAAAAATGATAAAATCTCTCAAAAGAAATAATTCCTTTTGAGGGATTTTTCTTTTGAAAATAAAATATAAACTATTTATTTTCACTTTGAGCCTAAGTAACTTAAAGTTTCATATTGTTTCCTATTCAAGAACATCGCTTCGCTCTAACAAATAAAATAATAAAAAATAAATATATATTATTGTAACAAAAATGTAAAAAATATTTAATAAAACAACAGATAGCGTAAAATATATAAATCCGTAGGAATACAAGAAAATAAATTTATTAATGAAAAATATTTATATTGAAAAAGGTGTTAATAGGTAATAAAATAATAGAGAAGAGAATACAAAAAGGAGAAGTAGCAAATGAAGAAAAGATTTGATTTTAAGAGTCAAAGGGCTTCAGTAACATTATATGTTTTAGTAGTCATGTTATTTTTTATATTTTTTTCAGTTGGAAGCTATGTACAATTTTCTAATAAAAATCGCGCAGAAGAAAAATATATAGAACAGGTTGAAAAGGAATATAACATTGAAAATCCAGAATTAGATATAATTTATGATGAAACAATTGCAGAAGAAGACATAGACATAAGTATAGTATTTAATGCAAATGGAGGTGTATATAATATTGCACCTGGAGGCCAAGTACAAATACAAACAACAGTAACTGTAAGTACACAAGGCAGTGAAGATAAAATAAAATCTAAATCATATGCATGGAGTAGTAGTAATCAAGTACGACCAACTTCATGGACGAATTTTTTAAATAATAAGGAAATTATACAAAAAACTTCAACAAAAGGAAATTATTATTTATGGATAAAGGTAGTAGATAATAATGACAAAGAAACATATGAATGCTCTTCAACTTTTTCAGTTAAGGAAAATACTATAAAATTAAAGGATAATTCAGGAGGAAAATGGGTTAAAGATAATGTAATAGTAACAATAGATTATTCAAATACTTATGTTAAAAATAAAAAGGTTGGATTTGGAACAACATATGATGAAGCAGTTAAAAATATGCAAGCTAATGAACAAACATCAATAGAGATTAGTCAAAATGGATATTTGGTTGTAACAGCTGAAGATGCTTATGGGAATTCAGATACGGAATATATAATTATACGTAATATTGATAAATTACCACCAACAATAGTTTTAACACCTGATGGAGGAGAAACTATAATAAGAACTATAACATCAAATATAATAGTAGCAATCGATGTAATAGACAAGATGAGTGGAGTAAAAGAAATCCAGTATGCATGGTCAGAAAGTAAAGATCAAGAGCCAGAAAAAGGAAAATTTAGTAATGTAATAAATGGAAACAGTGTAATCAGTCCAGCTTATGGAGAAGGAACATATTACTTATGGGTAAAGGCATATGATAATGCAACAAATGAAACTACTTATGTAAGTAAACCATATGTTTTAAGACCACCATTATCACCTACAGTACTACTTAAAGAAAAAGATGCAAATGGAGAAATATACCAAGGAGATGTTTGGACAAATCAAGATATTTATCATGATATAACTATAGCAGAAACAGAAGGTAATGTAGATAAATATCAATATTCAAGTGATAAATCAATATGGAAAGATATAGAAGAAACAGAAGATATTATTGAATATATAAAAGATAAAAATACAATTACATATAAATATATAAGTGAAGTAGATGCAACATTTTATATAAAAGCAATTTATGAAGACAAGCAAGATAGTGGAATAACAGAAACAAAATTAAAAATTGACAAAACAGCTCCAAAAATAAATAGTTTAACTTCAGAAATTACATCTGCGAATAAAGCTAAAGTTATAGTAACAGATATTGTAGAAACAGCATCAGGAGTAAAAGGATATTATATTTCTACAAGTAAAGAAACTCCTACTTTAGAAAGTGATTGGGAAAAATATGAAGGAGAAGGTTTTGAAGTTAATAATTTGGAACAAGATACGACTTATTATATATGGATGTTAGATAATGCTGGAAACATTTCAGAAGTAAAAGAGATAAAAACAAAAAAAGCAAATTATTCTGTAGATAACAACATATATGTTGAAACACTAAAAGATGCATTAGAAAATGCTGAAAATAATTCAAATATAAAGTTATTAAATGATTATACAGATTCTTCAACAGTAACAGTAGATAAAAATGTATCAATTGATACACAATCATATAAATTAACAAGAACTGAAAAAATAGGAATTGATGGAAATAATAAAGAGATAACATTAGAAATAAATGGAAATATAGAAACATCTTCAGATATAAATCTTATTGAAACAACAGGAAGAGTTGTGTTAAACGGAACAGCTACGATAGAAAGTAAAACAAACAATCCAAATTATGAAACAGTATATAATACAGGAAATTTACTACAAATTGGAACATTAAAAATTAAAGGATATTATAAAGCAATTGAAAATCGACAAATATATACATTAAATGCTGGGACAGTAGAAGCAACAGGAAATGTTAATAGTTCTTATGCAATATATAACTATTCTGATGGAAATATTATAAATATAGAAGGCGGAGAAGTAATAGGATATATAGGTGTATATAATAATAATAATTCAAGTTTAAATATTAATTCCGGTAAAATTGAAGGTACTGGAAACTATGGAGTATATATGACATCAGGAACATTAAATATGAAAGACGGAGAAATAATAGGAAAAACAGATGCAATATATATAAGCCAAGCAGGAACGGTAAATATAGAAACGGGATATGTAAAAGGGACGAATGGAATACAAGTTAGAGATGCTTCAGCAATAGTAAATATTTTAAGTGGAACAGTTGCAGGAGATACATATGGAATTTATGGATATATAACTTCTACTGACAAAGGTAACATAACTATAGGAGATAAATCAAAAATAGTAAATAAAACATCTCCAGTTATTGTTGGAGGAGAATATGGAGTATATATGAAAGAAAATACATATATATACAACTTTTATAATGGTGTAATAATGTCACCAAATAAAATTACACATACAGAAATAGTAAATCCAAGACAAGGATATATAGTATATACATATTATGATGAAACAAATTCAGGAAAATATTGTTCAGTACTAACAAAAATAGATGGGAAGATAGAAATAACTCACACGCCAGAAAATTGGACAAATAAAGATGTAGATGTTCAAGTAATTTATCCAATTATAGAAGGAACAATATTGCAATTTAGCTCAGATGGTCAAGATTGGAAAAATGTCGAAACTGGAAATCAGTATAATGGAAAAATTCCTGAAAATACCACAGTATATGCAAGGATTGTAGATGCTACGGGAAATGTTCTAATGAGTGAAGAACATGAAATAACAAATATAGATAAAATAAAACCAGAAGTACAAGTTATACCTGAAATAAATAAATATGTAATAAATTAATAAATAAAATTTTAGGGACGTATTCAAAAGTAATGAAATAGAAAAATTATTTTCATTTTATCGCTTTTGAATACGTCCTTAAAATGATAGGACAAAAGTACATTTTTTAGAAATCCCTAAGTAAAATATAAAAGAACATAGTATTATGTAAAAAAAATGTAATATAAAATTTATAAAAAAATAAAAATATCCAAACTAATATAATCCGTATAATAATCAGACAAAATACACCATTTATCAACATATAAATATATTTACTTATATATTTCTAGTGAATATAATATAATTATAGACTTAAAAAATAAAAAGGAGACTGTTAGTTATGGATATTGAAAAAACAAAAGAATTAAAAAATGCAAATGTTAAAAACCAAAAATGTAAAAATTCAAATCTAAGACAAAAGTCAGATTTTAAAACAGAAATATTAAAAAATGAAAAAATAAAAAGCATAATAAAATCAAGCATATTTGTGTTATTTATAGCATTAATAGCAATAATATGCGTGATTTTTGGTGTGCAAAAAAAGACTAGAAATGGTGCAAGTGTAGATAAAGAGATTAGTGTTAAAGAGTTAGAAAAAAATGTTAAAAACTTATATTCAACAGATGAATTGAATGCTATAGCACCTGTAAAAGATAATTCACAAATATCTCGAAATACGGAGGCAGAAGGAATACAAACAGACTTTAGTAGTAAAACATTGATTATAAATTCAGAGAGTGAACTAAATATAGAAAATGCACAAAATGTTGTTAGATATGATAACTATATATTTGTAAAATATGAAACAGAAGAACTAACAGAACAAGAATATAATAAATATAAAAATATGAGTGAAATAAAATCAATAGAAGTAGATAAAGTAGTGTATACAGAAGAAAATAATATAGAAAACGTACAAACTGAAACAGTGCTAGAAAATTCAAATATTGGTGAAGGTGAAATTCAAGAAAAGCAAAGTAGTCTGGGAGAATATATAACAGCAAATTCTAAATTAGCAAAAGAAGTAATAGTAGCAGTTTTAGATACAGGAATAGATTTAACACAACAAAACATGTTAGCAAGAATAAAAGATTCAAGAGCAAATTATTCAACAAGTGGATATGCGCAAAGCATAATGGATGATAATGGACATGGAACAAAAGTAGCATCAGTAATTATTAATAATACAGGAAATACAACAAGTATTATGCCAATAAAAATAGCAAATAGTGAAGGAAAAGCAACAATAACAAGCACATATTTTGGAATAAAAACAGCAATAGAAAATAATGCAGATATAATAAATATATCATTATCAACATTAGGAACAGAGAAATCAGAGATATTAGAAGAAGCAATAAAAGAAGCAAAAGAAAAAGGAATAGAAGTAGTAGTAGCAGCAGGAAATTATGGAGGAGA
>CALXAB010000067.1 GCA_944386175.1 uncultured Clostridia bacterium | reverse complement strand
AATCAAAATAGAAATAATCAAGGATATAGAAATAATAACCAAAACAGAAATAATCAAGGATATAATAATCAAAATAGAAATAATAATAGATTTAACAATAATAGAAATAATAATGATAGATTTTCTAAAAGACCACTTGACGAAAAAGGTATTGAAAAAAATATAAAAAACATAATGTCTACAGAAGTAGCAGAAAAAGAAACTATCAGAGAATACAGTAAATCAATAGATAAACAAAAAAATAACAACAAATTTGACGAAAATAGAACAAATAAAAAATCAAGAAGTAGAAAAGGAAATAATCAATCATTTGATCAAGGAAAACTAAAATCATTAAAACAAGCTAATAGATTGTCAAATATGTTTGAAGAACAAGATGGTGGAATGTTAGACTATTATGATTTAACAACAGAGCGTGGAAGAAGAGGAAAGAAAAAGGCAAATAAAGGTGATGAAAAAAGAACAAAACAAAAAATCTTCCAATTAACTGAAATAGAAATACCAGAAACTATTACAGTAAAAGACTTTGCAGCAGAAATGAAAAAAACTACAGCAGAAGTTATTAAAAAATTATTAGGATATGGAATAATGGCTACAATAAATCAGGAGATTGACTTTGATACAGCATTTTTAATTGCTGGTGAGTTTGGAATAACAGCAAAGAAAAAACAAACAGTAACAGAAGAAGATATACTATTTGATGAATCAGAAGATAAAGCAGAAGAATTACAAACAAGACCTCCAGTTATAGTAGTTATGGGACATGTAGACCATGGAAAAACTTCATTATTAGATGCTATTAGAAAAACAAATGTAATAGAAGGTGAAGCAGGAGGAATAACACAAGCAATAGGAGCATACCAAGTAAAAGTAAATGATAGAGTAATAACATTTTTAGATACCCCAGGACATGAAGCTTTTACAGCAATGAGAGCTAGAGGAGCACAAATAACAGATATTGCAATACTAGTTGTAGCAGCAAATGATGGTGTAAAACCACAAACAATAGAAGCTATAAATCATGCAAAATCTGCGGGAATTCCAATAATAGTAGCTATAAATAAAATAGATTTACCAGACGCTAATGTAGATAAAGTAAAACAAGAATTGATGGCATATGAATTAGTGCCAGAAGAATGGGGAGGAGATACAATATTTGTACCAATATCTGCTAGAAATAATCAAAATATAGATCAATTATTAGAAATGGTATTACTAGAAGCAGATGTATTAGAACTAAAAGCAAATCCTAAAAAACAAGCAAAAGGAACAGTAATAGAAGCAAGACTTGATAAATCAAAAGGAGCAATAGCAACAATGTTGGTACAAAGAGGAACTCTTGATGTTGGAGATACAATAGTAGTAGGTTCTTCAATAGGTAGAATAAGAGCAATGGTAAATGATAAAGGTAAAAAAGTTAAATCAGCTGGACCATCAACTCCAGTAGAAATAATGGGATTAACAGAAGTGCCACAAGCAGGAGATACTTTCTATGAAGTAAAAGATGAAAAAACAGCAAAACACTTAATAGAAAGAAGAAAACGTCAAGAAAGAGAAAAATCAATAAATGCAACAACTAAAGTAACATTAGATAATTTATTTAGCAAAATGGAAGAAGGAGAACTAAAAGTACTAAATTTAATTGTAAAAGCTGATGTACAAGGTTCTGTAGAAGCGGTTAAACAATCATTAGAAAAATTAGAAAATGAAGAAGTAAAAGTAAAAGTAATTCATAGTGCCGTAGGAGCAGTAAATCAATCTGATGTAACACTTGCAAAAGTTTCAAATGCGATAATAATAGCATTTAATGTTAGACCAGACAATACTGCAAAAGACATGGCAGAAAGAGAAGAAGTAGAAATAAAACAATATTCAATAATATATCAAGCAATAGAAGATGTTGAAGCAGCAATGAAAGGAATGTTAGATCCTAAATTTGAAGAAAAAGTTATAGGAAATGTTGAAGTAAGACAAACATTTAGAATATCAAATGTAGGAACAATAGCAGGAGCATTTGTTATTTCTGGAAAAGTAGAAAGAAATGCAGGAGTTAGAATAATACGTGATAATGTAGTAATTCATGATGGAAAAATCGCTACATTAAAAAGATTTAAAGATGATGTAAAAGAAGTTACAAAAGGATTTGAATGTGGAATTCAAATAGAAAATTACAATGATATAAAAGAAGGAGATATTATAGAAGTTTACATTATGGAGAAAATTAATTAGGGGACGTTCCTTTAATCCCTAATTTTAGGGATTAAAGGGACGGACCTTTGTAATAAAAAGAGAGAAATGGGGCAATGAATTTGAGTAAGTATTCACAAAAAATAGAAAGACGAACTATGGAATTAAGAAAAGAAAAAAGAAAACAAGAAGAAGAACGAAAAAAATTTTTTTCTCCTGAAATGAAAATGGAAAAGAAAATGGTAAGAAGAAATTTGAAAAAGATAAATGAAATAGAGAAAAAACAGAATGAAGAAAATGATGAAATCATTAAAACTAGGAGAGAATTAAGGAAAAGATATTTAGAAAGCTTAAAATTTGGAGATATAAAATTAATAGAGCATGCTAAGAAATCTATGTTAAGTTATGATATAAAATTAAAACAACAAGAAACTGAAAGAGATTTATAGAATTATTAGGAGGTAAGCTATGCCAGAAAATCAAACAAGATTAGGCCGTATAGACGAAGAATATAGAAAAGAAATCAGTAATATAATTAGTTATAAGTTAAAAAACCCAAATGTTACTGGTTTAATAAGTGTAACCAAAGTAAAGGTTACTAATGATTTAAAATATGCTAAAGTATATGTAAGTATATTAAATTCTAAAAATATAAAAGATACCTTAGCAGGTCTAAAAAAATCATCAGGATATATAAGAAGTGAATTAGCAAGAAAAGTTAATTTACGTAACACGCCTGAATTAGTATTTGAGTTAGATGATTCAATAGAATATGGAACAAAAATAGATCAAATCTTAAAAGAAATAATGCCAAAAAAAGAAGATTAAAAAGTGAGGTATATATATGACTTTAGATGAAATTTTAGAAGAAATAAAAAATGCAAATAATATTGTTTTATTAACACATGAAACACCAGACGGAGACGCAATTGGAAGTAGTTTAGGAATGAAAATAGCATTAGAAAAACTAGGAAAAAATGCTGATATTATAATAACAAAATATGCTAATATGTATTCTTTTTTACCTAGATGTGAAGAAATAAAAACACAAAGTAATATAAAAAATTATGATTTAGCAATCAGTTTAGATTGTGCAACTTTAAAAAGATTAGATAATTCAGAATATTTTGAAAATGCAAAAAAGACTATAGTAATAGATCATCATGGAAGTAACACAATGTATGGAGATATCAATTACGTAAATCCAGTATCTCCAGCATGTGCAGAAATTTTGTTAGCAATATTTTCATATTTTAAAATAGATGTAGATGTAGAAATAGGAACTTGTTTAATGACAGGAATAATAACAGATACAGGAGGATTGCAATATCCATCAACTACAGCAGATACATTTGAATATGCAGCAGAAATGCTAAGGAAAGGTGTTAATATATCAGATATATGCAAAAAAACATTGCAAACTCAAACCAAATCAAGTTTTGAATTATCAAAAAGAGCAATAGATAGAATAGAATTATTAGAAGATGAAAAAGTTGCATTTACTTATATAACAAATAAAGACTTTAAAGATGTAAATGCAGAAGAAGGAGATCATGAAGGTATTGTCAATATAGGTAGGGAAATACAAGGAGTAGAGATATCAATATTTATAAGACAGAAAGAAGATGAAGAAGAGTACAAAGTATCTATGCGTTCAAATACTGAAAAGATAAATGTATCAGATATTTGCTTAGTATTTGGAGGAGGAGGACATCCAAGAGCAGCTGGTGCAACAGTTAAAGGAAATGTAGAACAAGTTAAAGAAAAAATAATGACAGTAGTAGATAAATATTTAAATAGATAATTGCCAAAGGGGACGGGCTATTTTGACAACCAGGGGACGTTCCTTCAATCCCGAAAATTAGTGCCAAAGGGGACGGGCTATTTTGACAACCAGGGGACGTTCCTTTAATCCCTAAAATTCGGGATAAT
>CALXAB010000066.1 GCA_944386175.1 uncultured Clostridia bacterium | reverse complement strand
AGAAAGATTTCCAGATTATGAACCAATACAATCACAAATGATAACAATAGCGATAAAAGAAGGAAATTATAAAAAAGTAAAAGAAATAGGAGAAAGATTTCCAGATAATGCACTAATACAATCACAAATAAATGAGATAGAAAATGAAGAAGACTTTATAATAGAACAACTAAAGGATGAAGAAATATTTAGCAAATCTGAGTTAAATGGAATATCAGATAATAAAAAAGAAGAATTAAATAAAATAAAAACTAAAATTTATTGCAAAAAAATAGACAATCAATTAATCGAAGAGATAAATAATAGTAAAGAGTTAAATGAATATGAAAGAACAATCATATTACTATTAATTTGTGAAATAAAAAAGATAAGTAAAAGAGCAAAGCAAATAGCTAAATCATACAGCACCGAAAGTAAAGAAGAAAGAAAAAGTATTAATTCTATTTTAAATAGAATAGAAAGTAAAAAAACAAAAATACTTGATATGGGTATATATGATGATATATTAAAATGGGAATTAGACTCCAAATTATTAGAAAATTATAAAGAAGAGAAAATTAGAACTGAAAAGGTTAAGAAACAAAAAGAAAAAGAGCCAGAAACAAAAATAAAAACATCTGAAAAAATTCAAAAAACTAATGTGAAAGAAGTTGCTAAGAAAATTGTTGAAGAAAGTGATAATACAAAAGGACAAAATAAAAAAGAGCCAGAAACAAAAATAAAAACATCTGAAAAAATTCAAAAAACTAATGTGAAAGAAGTTACTAAGAAAATTGTTGAAGAAAGTGATAATGCAAAAGGCCAAAATAAAAAAGAAAGAGACAGAAGGAATATGATGGTCCAATATATTGAAAGTTTCATAGAAGATTCAAGAAAGAAAATATATGTATCTATGCAATCGATGAATAATAGAGTACAAAAAAAAGCTATTGATAATTGGGATAGACTAGAAGTTTTCAGAGAAAGATTTTATCAAAATAAAGAAGATTTATCATACATTGAAAATATATATGATAAAATGATGAAGATAATGGGAAAAGGAGAAGCAAAAGAAACAGAAGAAAGATGATGGAAGTATCTTGACAAATAAGTTTCGCATCAGATGAAAGAATAGATAAATATTTAGGTTAAAAGCAGGACATGTAAGTATAATGTGTTTTAATAACATTTGAAGGATTAAAAAAATTCTCAGATTATTGTGGAAATGAAGTACAATATGAATTCAACTTTGATACTGGTTAATGGTTTTTATATTTCAGTTGTTTCAGAGTTTATTAAAATAATATATTTTAATGAATTGAAAAGTTAGAAATATTAAGTAACTAACCAGTATTTATTTGTCTTTTTGCTAAAAAAACCCTTGACAGTTTACAATAATAAAGTTAAAATATAATAGGAAAGAAAAAAATATATAAAACCAAATATAGATATATTTTATTCGAACATTGAAAATTAAATAAGAAAGAGGTGTAAGATTATGGATATAGTAATCACAATCGCCGCTGTCTTAATCTCACTTGCAATAGGAATACTAATAGGAATGGTGTACAGAAAAAAAGTTGCAGAATCTAAAATTCAAGGAGCAGAAACAGAAGCTAAAAGATTAGTTGATTTAGCGAAAATAGAAGCAGAAAACTTAAAAAAGCAAGAAATATTCAAAGCTAAAGAAGAGATAATGAACAATAGAAAAGAATTAGATCAAGAGATTAAAGAAAGAAGAGGCGAAGTACAAAAACAAGAAGCAAGACTTATCCAAAAGGAAGAAAACTTAGAAAGGCGTTCAGAAAATTTTGAGAAAAAAGAGCAAGAAATTGAAAAACAAATACAAGCAGTAGAAAAAGAAAAAGAAGAAATTCAAAAATTGTATGACCAAGAAGTAGTAGAGCTTCAAAGAATAGCTTCTTTAACCAAAGAAGAAGCAAAACAAAGGCTTTTATCTGAAATGGACAAAGAATTAACAGCAGAAAAAGCAGCACTAATAAGAGAAAAAGAACAAAAAGCCAAAGAAGAATCAATCAAAAATGCCAAAGAAATTCTAAGTTATGCAGTACAAAAATGTGCAGCAGACCATTCACAAGAAACTACCGTATCAATAGTTTCACTTCCAAATGATGACATGAAAGGTAGAATAATAGGAAGAGAAGGAAGAAATATCAAAGCTATAGAAACTCTTACAGGTGTAGACTTAATTATAGATGATACACCAGAAGCAGTAGTATTATCAGGGTTTGACCCATTAAGAAGAGAAGTAGCAAAAATAACTCTAGAAAAATTAATAGATGACGGAAGAATTCATCCAGCAAAAATAGAAGAAATGGTCGAAAAAGCCAAAGAAGAACTAGATAGTACAATTAAAGAAGAAGGAGAAAGAGCAGTTCTTGAAACAGGAGTAATTGGTCTTCACCCAGATCTAGTAAAATTGATTGGTAAACTAAAATATAGAACAAGTTATGGTCAAAATGTATTAAATCACTCAATTGAAGTTTCAAACTTAGCTAGAATAATGGCAGAGGAATTAGGGCTAGACGCTAAGTTAGCAAGAAAAGCAGGTTTATTACATGACATAGGTAAAGCACTAGACCATGACATGGAAGGAACACATGTAGAAATAGGTGTTGAAGTTCTTAAAAAATATAAAGAAAATCCACTTGTAATAAATGCAGTAGAAGCACACCATGGAGATGTAGAACCTCAAACATTAGAAGCAGTTCTAGTACAAGCAGCAGACGCAATATCAGCATCAAGACCAGGAGCAAGAAGAGAAACATTAGAAGCATATATCAAGAGACTACAAAACCTTGAAGAAATTGCAGACTCATTTGATGGTGTAGAAAAATCATTTGCAATACAAGCAGGACGAGAAATAAGAATTATAGTTAAGCCAGATAAAATCTCTGATGATAAAATGACAATATTAGCAAGAGACGTTGCTAAAAAAGTAGAAAATGAAATGGATTATCCAGGACAAATAAAAGTAAATATAATCAGAGAAACAAGAGTAATTGATTACGCTAAATAGAAAGTGTGCCAAAGGGGACGGGCTCTTTTGGCACACTTTTATGTAAATAAGAAAGAAGGAATAAGATGAAAATTTTAGCAGTTGGAGACTTAATAGGTTCAGCAGGAGTAAAAGAATTAGGAAGACAATTAAAATTATTAAGAGAAAAAGAAGAAATAGATTTTGTTATAGTAAATGGAGAAAATTCAGCAGAAGGAATGGGAATGACTGAAAAAAATTTTAAAGATATATTAGAAGCAAAAGTTGATGTAATTACAATGGGAAATCATACATGGGGAAAAAAGGATATTTTTAAATTTATAGACCATCCTAAGCTAATTAGACCAGCAAATTATCCAAAAGGAGTTGTGGGTAAGGGATATGGTATTTATAATTGTAAAGATAAAAAAATAGCTGTTATAAATTTAATAGGTAGAGTGGATATGGGTGTATTATCTGAAAATCCATTTTTAACAGCGAAAGATATAATAAACAAAATAGAAAAACAAGTAGATATGATAATAGTAGATTTTCATGCAGAAGCAACAGCGGAAAAAATAGCTATGGGATATTTCTTAGACGGAACAACTACTATAGTTTATGGAACACATACACATGTACAGACAGCAGATGAAAAAATTTTACCAAAAGAAACAGCATATATAACTGATATTGGTATGACAGGTCCTAAGTATTCAGTAATTGGAATGGATATAAATGCATCAATAAAAAGGTTTGAAACAACATTACCAGAAAGATATAAAATAGCAACAGGAGAATGCATGTTTAATGGTGTAATATTTAATATAGATGATAAAACAAATAAAGTTAGAAATATACAGAGAATAAATATTTAAGTAAAAAATCGAAAAAAATATATAATAAAATAGATAGTTCGAAAAATGTCGAAAGTATAATGAATTTGCGATGAAATCTAATAGAATTTTCAAAAAAATACTTTACAACCATTTCCAAATATTGTAAAATAAAAATCGTAAAAGTTGCAACAAAAATATAAAAAAATAGGAGGCAAAAGAAAATGGAAGTTTTAAAGATTTCAGCAAAATCAAACCCTAATTCAGTAGCAGGAGCTATAGCTGGGTTAGTAAAAGAATCAAACAAGGCAGAAATGCAAGCAATTGGAGCAGGAGCATTAAATCAAGCAGTTAAGGCAGTGGCAATAGCAAGAGGATTTGTTGCACCATCAGGTGTAGACCTAGTTTGCATACCAGCATTTGCAGAAGTAGAAGTTGAAGGAGAAGACAGAACTGGTATAAAGTTAATAGTAGAATCAAGAGTGTAACAAGGGGACGTACCTTCAATCCCTAAAATTGGGGAATAAAGGGACGGACCTTACCATATGAAAACAACGTAATGAATTTTAAATTTTATAGAAATTAATTAAAATAGAAACTCTAAATAAATTTTATGAAAAAAGTTCAAACTTTTGTGTTTGTAACAATACCATATAATTTATTTAGAGTTTCTTTAAAATATATATTATTCATTACATTGTTTCCATATGCTAAGGTCCGTCCCTTTATTCCCCAATTTTAGGGATTGAAGGTACGTCCCCTTAATAATAAATTTTATAATCAATATCAGGAAAAACGCAATCTTTTTTAGAAATATCTTTTAAAAATTCTTCATCTATTTGATCATTTTTTATCTGATAATATAATTTAGTAAATCTACCAATATGATCTTTAATTCTTTTTTTTGCATAATCTACCATAGTTCCATTAGTAATAATAAATAACCAATCACTACTTTGAGCAAGTAACAATTCTCGAGCACATTGATTTAAAGCTTTTTTCTTTAAACCTTTAGCATCAGGGAAAAGAAAAGCCAATTCACACATTCTATCACCTGCAACATGAAGATGTCTATGCACATAATCATTAGATGGATTTAACCATACTTCGCTATAGCCATTTGCTCCCCAACTTGAACGGCAAGGAGATGATACTTGCATATTTGGATATTTATCTATAAATTCAGATGGTGTAATTAATTCAAAATTACAATCATCATAATAGATTTTTTTAAACAATATATACAACCAATAAGGACCTTCATACCACCAATGACCGTACAATTCAGCATCATAAGGGCAAAGTATAATTGGTGGAGTGTCCATATATTGTGATAAATTTTCGATTTGGGCTGTTCTACAATCTAAAAAGTGTCCAGCCTGTCTTTCAGCTGAATCTTTAGCCCATTGAAGATTATAATAATCTTTAAATTCTGTCTTACCAGTAATTCTATAATATTTAATTCCAGTATGAACTCTAACACCATTATGAGCAATATATGGTTTTATATAATCATAATCAGCATCATATCCTATATCACGATAAAATTCACGATAATTAAAATCGCCAGGATAGCCATTAATAGAACTCCATACCTGTCTTGATGATTCTATATCACGTCCAAAAGCTATTACACCTTCAGGAGAAACTATTGGAGCAAAAGTACCGTATATAGGAGTTGGATCAGCATATAAAATCCCATGTGATTCTGTAATAATATAATCAATACCAAATTCTTTCAAATATTTATCAGCTTCAGGAACATAACCACATTCAGGAAGCCAAATTCCACGAGGTTTTCTTCCAAAATATCTTTCATATGTTTGAAC
>CALXAB010000065.1 GCA_944386175.1 uncultured Clostridia bacterium | reverse complement strand
ATTGTAAGCGAAGAAGTAACCAAAGATAATACAGTAAGTGGAACAACAAATCAATGGTCAACAACATTTGAAAATGTAGACAAATACGATGAAAACGGACAAGAAATAAAATACACAGTTGAAGAAAAAGAAAAAAATACTGGAGATTTGAAATTCTATACAAAAGAAATAACAGAAGTAAAAGATAATCAAGCAACAATAAGAAATACTTTTACAAAACCTGAAGATACTATAGAAGTAAAAGTCCAAAAAACTTGGGAAGATAACGAAAATGCAAATGGTAAGAGACCAGAAAAAATCAAAATAGTATTAAGTGGAAATAATAAAGAAATAGAGAAAGAGATAAGTAACAATGATAACTGGGCATATACTTTTGAAGGACTAGAAAAATATGATTCAAATGGACAAGAAATACAATATGCCGTAAAAGAAAAAGAAGTAGTAGAAGGAGATTTAAAATTCTATTCAGAAGAAATAAATGGAACAAATATAATAAATAGATTTACAGTTCCAGAAGAGACTACAAACTTGACAGTAACTAAAAAATGGGTAGACAATGATATACAAGCATTAAGAAGACCAGAGCAAATTTTGATAAACGTAAAAGGGGAAAATGGTCAAATAGTTACTACATATCAGATGAACACAAAGGAAGAGGATACTCATATATTCGAAGGTTTACCAAAATATAATGAAAAGGGAGATATTATAACTTATACTGTAGAAGAAAAAGAAGTAAATGAAAATGATTTACATTTTTATGATACACAAATAGGTCAAACAACTAATGAATTAGTAGAAGGAATTGCGACTGGAAATCAAAAAGTAACAATAACAAATACCTTTAAAGTACCAGAAGATAAAATTCAAATAGAAGTAACAAAACAATGGAAAGATAATAATAATCAATCACAAAAGAGGCCACAATCTATTAAATTACAACTCAAAGTTGATGTAGAAATAATAAAAGAACAAGTAATAAATGGTAATGACAATAAAGTATCAGAAAATGTATGGAATTATATTTTTACAGACCTAAATAAATACGACAAAAATGGACAAGAAATTAACTATGTTGTAGATGAAACAGAAGTAAATAGTGGGGATTTACAATTCTATACCAAACAAGTACAAGGATATAATATAATAAACACATTTACACAAAATACAGATAAAATAAATATGGTTGTAACTAAAAAATGGGTAGATAATGTTATTCAATCACAAAGAAGACCGGAAAGTATTATTATACAAATAAAATCTGGTGATACTGTTGTAGCAAGTAAAGAAATAACAAAAGCAAATAAAGTAGATGATGAAAATACAACTTGGCAAATTACATTTGAAGATTTACCCAAATACGATAGCAATAACAATATCATAAACTATACAGTAGATGAGCAAGAAGTAAATGAAGAAGATATGAAGTTCTATACAAAACAAGTAAGTGGAACAACAATAACAAATACATTTACAAAACCACAAGATAAAATAGAGATAATGATTAACAAAAACTGGGTAGATATGGATGATAAATTCGAAAGAAGACCAGATGTTATTAAACTGCAAGTTAAAAATCAAGAAAATGTAGTTCAAGAAATAACTGTTTCAAAAGAAAGTGAATGGAAAGCTACATTTAGTAAAATTGATAAATATGATGAAAATGGACAAGAAATCAACTATACTGTAGACGAAGCGGAAATATATCAAAATGATTTATTTAACTATACTAAAGATATAGGAATACTAGAAAATGTACAAGGTCAAGTAGGTAAAAAACAAGCAACAATAACAAATACAATTACAAAAATACCAAGTACAGTAACAGTAAAATATATCGATAAATATACAAATGAAGAAATTGAAGACAGTGTAGTAATGTCAGGAATAATAGGGGAAAGTTATGATGTCGCAGAGCATGAAAAAGATATATCTGGTTATGTTCTAATAGAAAGACCAGAACAAACAACAGGTGAATATACAAGTCAAGCTCAAGAGAAAGTTTACTATTATGCAAAAACTTCTAAAGTAGTAGTAAAATACTTAGAAAAAGATACAAATAAAGTTTTAGTAGAGCAATCAGAAATTTATGGACATGAAGGACTAGAATATATAGCAAATCAAAAAGATATAGATGGATACACTTATGTGTATGATAGTAAAAATACTACAGGTGTAATGAGTAGAGAAGATATAGAAGTAATTTACTACTATTCTCAAAATACGGCTGTTACAGTTAAATATCTTGATAAAAATACAAATTCTGAAATAGTAGAAACAGTAGAAATGAATGGATATGTAGGAAAAGATTATGAAACTGAACAAAAAGAATTAGAAGGATATACATTTATTGAAAGTACAGATAATACTAAAGGAACAATGATAAAAGAAGGTATTGAAGTAATTTACTATTATTCTAAAAATACAAAAGTAATAGCAAAATATCTTGAAAAAGACACACAAAATGAATTATCAGAAACTATAGAAATAAAAGGATATGTAGGAAAAGAATATGAAACAGAGCAAAAAACAATAGAAGGTTATACATTTGTAAATTCAACTAATAATATTAAAGGAACAATGACAGAAAATACAATTGAAGTAATTTACTACTATGCACAAAATACACAAATAAGAGTACAGTATATTGATAAAGAAACAGAAGAAATTTTAAAACAAGAAATTATAAAAGGTAAAGTTGGAGATGTTGTGACAACTCAAGTTCGTGATTTTGAAGGATATATATTAGTAGAATCTCCAGAAGATACAAATATAACAATGACTAAAGAAGAACAAATTATAAAATATTATTATGTACATGTTTCAGAAGGTGTAGTAGAAAAGCATATTGATATGATTACAGGAGAACTATTATATGCTGAAGAACATAAAGGTAACAAAGGAGATAAATATAACATCTTATCAAAAGAATTTGAAGGATATGATTTAGTAAAAGATAAATTACCAGCAAATAATGAAGGAACAATGTCAAAAGATTTAATTGAAGTAAAATATTACTATATAAAAAAGGCCAGTGTAAAAGTAGAGTATATAGTTGAAGCAACAGGAGAAAAATTAACAGAAGATATAATTATAAATGGACATGAGAATGACAAATATGAGGCAGAAACAAAGACTTTTAAAGGATATATCTTATCAAAAATTCCAGAAAATTCAAAAGGAACAATGACTGTAACCAAAAATCCAGACGGAACATATAATACTCAAATTACAGTAACATATTACTATACAAAACAAGCAGGAGGAGTAGTAGAAAGACATATTGATATAAACACAAATAAAGTATTAGAAGAAGTAGAACATACAGGAAACATAGGAGATAACTATAATATTCAGCCAAAAGAATTTGAAGGATATGATTTGATGAAAGAAAAACTACCAGAAAATAGCCAAGGAATAATGACAGAGGAAGAAATTGTAGTAAATTATTACTATGAAAAAATTATAACTATAAAAGTTGAGTATATAGATAAATACACAGACAAAGTAATATATACAGAAGAAATAAAAGGACACAAAGGTGAAGAATACTCAACAGAAGCAAAAGAATTTGATGGCTATGATTTAGTAGAAAAACCAGCAAATGGTCAAGGAATAATGCAAAATAAAGATGAAGTAGTAAAATACTATTATCAGAAAAAATCAGAAGTAGAAGTACAATATCTAGAAAAAGGAACTGAATATCAAATAGAAGATAATGTAATTATTAAAGGATATGTAGGTGACAAATATAATACAGAAGCAAAAGATATACCATACTACAAATTAGTAGAAAAAGCAACAAACCCATCAGGAAAAATGCAAGAAGAAAAAATAATTGTAAAATACTACTATGAAAAAGAAATATTTAACTTAGAAATAAACAAATGGATATCAAATGTAAATATCAATGGAATAGGGCAATCAGCACAAAATATAAATAACAAAGACGAAATTTATAAAGTAGACATCCACAGAAAGAAAGTCCCAACAGCAAGTGTAACAGTAACCTACAAAATAAGAGTAACAAACACAGGAGAGATAGAAGGTTCAGCAGATAGGATAACAGAAATTATACCATTAGGATTTACATTTAACCAAGAAGATAATACAGTAAAATGGCAAAATCAAAATGGAGTACTAACAACAGAAGAATTAAAAGGACAACTAATACAACCAGGACAATATAAAGAAATAGAAATAACCTTAAGATGGCAAAACAGTGAAGAAAATTTCGGACAAAAAAACAATGTAGTAATCTTAAACAATATAACAAATCCAGCAGGCTACAAAGACATAGATGAACAAAACAATACAGCTAAATCAGAAATGATAATAACAATAGCTACTGGACTAGACAGAAATGACAGAATAATACTAATAGGAGTAATACAAATATTCCTAACAATAACATTAGGTTTACTATTAAGCTATAAAAAAAGAACATAGTTTTTGATAATAAAAAAGGAGTTCATACTTTAACTGTCTAATTTCTAATGATAGTTGAAAATATGAACTCTTTTTAATATTTTAGGATTCTTTTTATATTCAAAAAATATACAGAAATTATATTTCTTATAAATTCTTCAACATAAATATTTTATTGCCCAAGATAAGTTTTTAAGGCATTAAGAGATTATCATTTGTGAAAACATTTCCAAAGCAATTTTTTTATAAAAAATTGCTTAAAGCCTTGACTTCCGTAAGAATTTAATATATAATAATATGGATTTTTTATCAAATATTTTATTCAAAAGTTAAAAATTAAAAGAAGAGGAATTAAATATAAGGAGCCGTAAGCAATTTTAAGATTGTAAAAGCAGACAATATTAAAACCTTATATGCAAATTATATTTGAGAGGGACTTCTTTTAAATAATATATAATCAACATATGTTGATATTTATTTCTGCTTAATATTTTATAGAGGTGATTTTTTTGAAATTAAAAGAGCTTAATTATGAGAAAACTTCTCGTAAAAATTTCGCAAAAGTTGGGGACTATATCGAAATGCCTAACTTAATCAAAGTTCAAAAAGATTCATACAATTGGTTTATAGAAGAAGGTTTAGGAGAGGTATTAAAAGATATTTCGCCAATTGAAGACTATTCAGGAAACCTTGTATTAGAATTTTTTGATTACTACATGGAGGACAAGACAAAATATTCAGTAGAAGAAGCAAAAGAAAGAGATGCAACATATTCTACAAGATTACATGTAAAAGTAAGATTAATTAATCGTGAGACAGGAGAAATAAAAGAGCAAGAAATATTTCTAGGAGATTTTCCATTAATGACAGATAGTGGTACATTTATAATAAATGGGGCTGAAAGAGTTGTAGTAAGCCAATTAGTACGTTCACCAGGCTGTTATTATGGAGAAGAATTTGATACAAAAACAGGAAAAAGAACTTACACATCAACAGTAATGCCACTTCGTGGTGCATGGCTTGAATATGAAACAGACGGAAATGATATTTTCTATGTTCGTGTAGATAGAACAAGAAAAGTACCAGTAACTACTTTATTAAGAGCAATAGGAGTTATCTCAGATGATCAAATAAGAGAATTATTTGGAGATGAAGAATTATTAACAGCAACAATTGCAAAAGATACAATAAAAGATCAAGATGAAGCATTAATAGAGATTTATAAAAAATTAAGACCAGGAGAATTACCAACAGCTGATGCTGCTAAAAACTTATTTAATGGATTATTTTTTGATAATAGAAGATATGATTTAGCAAAAGTAGGAAGATATAAATTTAATCAAAAATTATCATTAGCAACAAGAATTACAGATAAAGTTTCAGCAGATAATATAATAGACAATGAAACAGGAGAGGTATTTGTACAAGCAGGAGAAACAATATCAACAGATGTAGCAGAACAAATACAAAATTCAGGAATTAATATTGTAGATATTATGGTAGAAGAAAGAAAAGTAAGAATTATAGGAAATGGTACTGTAAATATCCATAAAGTATTACCAAATGTTGATTTGTCAAAATTGCATTTTAAAGAATTAGTAAATTATGCAGTATTAAAGAGTATAATTGATACTACAGATGAAAAAGATTTAGTAAAAGTTTTAAAACAAAGATATGATGAATTAATACCAAAACATATAACAACAGAAGATATGATAGCTTCAATAAATTATTTATTAAATCTTTCTCATGGACTAGGAAAACCAGATGATATAGATCACTTGGCTAATCGTAGAATTAGATGTGTTGGAGAATTATTACAAAATCAATTTAGAATTGGATTAACAAGATTAGAAAGAGTTGTTAGAGAAAGAATGACAATCCAAGACTTAGATGTTGTAACACCTCAAACATTAATAAATACAAAACCAATAACATCATCAATAAGAGAATTTTTTGGAAGTTCTCAATTATCACAATTCATGGATCAAACAAACCCATTATCAGAATTAACACATAAAAGAAGAATATCAGCATTAGGACCAGGAGGGCTAACAAGAGAAAGAGCAGGATTTGAAGTTCGTGACGTACACTATACACATTATGGTAGATTATGTCCAATAGAATCACCAGAAGGACCAAATATAGGACTTATCTCAGCACTTTCATCATTTGCACAAATAAATGAATATGGATTTATAGAAACACCATATAGAAAAGTAGATCCAGAAAAACATACATTAACAGATATAGTAGAATATATGAGTGCAGATGTAGAAGATAACTATATAATAGCTCAAGCATCAGAACCAGTTGATGAAAATGGAGCTTTTGTTAATAAACGTGTAAGAGTAAGATTTAAAAACGAAGTAATAGAAGTTGATAGAGAAATGGTACAATATGTAGACGTATCACCAAAACAATTAGTTTCAATAGCAGCAGCTATGATACCATTCTTAGAGCATGATGATGCAAAAAGAGCTCTTATGGGTGCAAACATGCAACGTCAAGCAGTACCATTAATGATTACAGAAAGTCCAATTGTAGGAACAGGAATAGAATATAGAGCAGCAAAAGATTCAGGAATATTAATATTAGCCGAAGATGATGGAGTTATTGAAAAAGTAACAGCAAATGATATTACAGTTAAATATAAAAATGGAAAAACAATAGTACATAAACTTCGTAAATTCAAAAGAACAAATGGAGGAACATGTATAAACCAAAAACCAATTGTAAAAAAAGGTGAAAAGGTAAAAAAAGGAGATGCAATAGCAGATGGACCATCAACAAAAGATGGAGAAATGGCACTTGGTAAAAATGTATTAGTTGCATTTTCAACATGGGAAGGATATAACTACGAAGATGCTATATTATTAAATGAAAGACTAGTAAAAGAAGATGTATTTACATCAATTCATATAGAAGAATATGATTGCGAATGTAGAGACACAAAATTAGGAGCAGAAGAAATAACAAGAGATATTCCAAATATAGGAGATGATTCTTTAAAAGATTTAGATGAAAATGGAATAATCAGAATAGGTGCAGAAGTTAGACCAGGAGATATATTAGTTGGAAAAGTTACTCCAAAAGGAGAAACAGAATTAACAGCAGAAGAAAGATTATTAAGAGCTATATTTGGAGAAAAAGCTAGAGAAGTAAGAGATACATCTCTAAGAGTACCACATGGAGAAGCAGGAACAATAGTTGATGTAAAAATCTTTACAAGAGACAATTCAGATGAATTAGGACCAGGAGTTAATCAAGTAATTAGATGTTATATAGCAACCAAAAGAAAAATATCAGTTGGAGACAAAATGGCTGGACGTCATGGTAACAAAGGTGTTATATCAAGAATATTACCATC
>CALXAB010000064.1 GCA_944386175.1 uncultured Clostridia bacterium | reverse complement strand
ATATTATACAAGAGGTTTTATATTTTTTCAAATCTATTCATTCGAGCCATTTCGAGGTACGAGAAATTTAGTACAATATTAATAATACAATAATTGTTATTACTAATGCTGTGAGTACAAAATGTTCCCTTTGCAGTCTACCATAAAAGGATCTTTGTAACCTTTTAAGTAAAAGTCAAATTTAGTAGCATTATAGATTACAACATTCTTAACTAGTTCTCTACATACATTTTTGCTAAATTCTTTGATAGTCAGAATATTGTTGATTATCTTTTTTGCCTCATTTAAAATATCCTCTATGTTCTCTCTTAACATTTGTCTATTTTCTTGTTCTTTAATTTCCTCATCTAATTTTGCTATTTTTTGTTCAATTTCCTCATTTTTAATTTTAAAAGTATCATCAGTAATAATTTCTTTTATACATAAGTCAAGCAATTTACTTTTTTCTCTATTTAATTTTTCTCTTTCATTTTTAAGATTCTCTCCCTCTTGTATATTATCTCTGCTATGTTCCAAAACATCTTTTAATATTGCCTCTATCTCTTTTGTTATTTGTTTTTTATTATCAATTATTGATGTCATTGCTTTTATAAATGACTGTTTCAATAATTCGTCATTTACTCTTTCATTATCACAGCCTACTTCCTCTCCACTTTCTACAATATGTTTTTTTACCATAATTTACTGCTGTTGCACATCTCCAACTTTTTCTTATTGTTCCATCCTTTCTTTTTTTCTGTACTCCTGCAACATAAGATCCTCCACAACAATTACAGGTTAATTTTCCTGAAAAAGTATGTTTATTTGAATATTTGCTTTCTTCGTGTTTGTAAAGTTCACTTCTTCTTTTTAATTCTTTTTGTGTTTCTTCAAATGTTTCTCTATCTATAATTGCTGGGTGGTGGTCTTTTATATAGATATATTCCACCTCTCCTTTGTTTTCTTTTTTAATATGTTTCAAGTAATCTATTGTATATGTTTTTCTTTGTTTTAAATCTCCTACATATTTCTCATTTTTTAATATATCTAAAATTGTACCTGTTCTCCAATCAGTAGATACTTTTTTATTTCTTGGTCTTTTTATTAAAACACCTCGTTTTTTCAATTCATTTGCTATTGTATAAGCACCTTTTCCTTCGTGTAAATATGTGTGAAATATATATTTTACAACCTTTGCTTCTTCTTCATTTACTACTAATTTTATTTTTTTTTCCTGTTATTTCATCTCTAACAAAATCATACCCATAGATAATATTTCCGAAAGCTACACCTTTCTTCATACTTTGTATTACACCAAACTGTACTCTCTCTGATATTCTTCTACTTTCATCTTGTGCAAGACCTGCCATTATTGTTAGCCTAAGTTCTCCATCTGTATCAAATGTAGATATATTGTCTATTATAAATCTTACTTCTACATTTGCTTTTTTTAATTCTCTTGTTTTTTCTAATGTATCTACTGTATTTCTTGCAAACCTACATACTTCCTTTGTTAATATAATATCGTATTTTCCTTCTAATGAATCTCTATACATTCTATTAAAATTCTTTCTTTTCCTTAAAGAAGTTCCTGTTATTCCTTCATCTGCATATATTTCTATTAATTTCCATCCTTTATGTTGGCTCACATACTCTTCAAAATACAATTTTTGGTTTTCTATTGAATTTTTTTGATCTTCGTGGTCAGTAGATACACGACAATAAACAGCTACTCTTTTCATTCTTTTATCTACTTTCCTTTTTGTTTATAATTTTTCTGTTTGGCTTTACATTTCTTTTATAATTTATTTTATATATAGGCTTTTTTGATAGTTTATCATTAATAGTTTGCTTTTTTAATGCTTTTTCTTTTCTTCTGTGTTTTTTTAATTTCTCTTTTTCCATTTTTTGAATAGCTATAAAAAAATTTGTTATTAATTTTTTTATAGCTCCTTCCTCGTTTTTTTCATTCTTCATATTCAACACTCCCTTGATAATTGATTTTTTTTATTGCTAATTCCATTTCTTCTTTAGAAATAATCCTTTTTTCGTGTAATTCTTTGATTATTCCTATCTCAATACATTTTTTAGCAACCTCTAACACTAACTCCCACTTTCGAAAAAAGAAGTTTTAGTATTACATTTAAAATACCTAAACTTCTTATTATTTGCCATTGTGCGAATTTTTAGTTTGCACATTTGACACTACCCTATTATCTTTTTTACATAGTCCACTATTGAGGCTTGGTCGTGTAATCGCATTAATTCATACATATAATCAATTATCAAACCTACTGACAAGTAAGTATTTCCAGAATGTTTTAAATTGTGAAATGCTAATTTTAAATATGAAATCATTTCATTTTCTGCCATTTCTTTTTCTTTTACTTCTGCAATGCTTAAAATTTTAACTTTTGTACTTTTCATACCTATTGCTATCAAAAAGGCTTTTTCAATTTCTTTCATTTGTTCATAATCAACTCTACCTATATAATCTTTTATTCTACTTTTATCAATTACCCTTAACTGCTCCATTAAAATATAAGAATCGTCTTGTAGTCCATATTGATTAGCTTTTACGAATATATGTGTCGGCATTTTTGCCTTTACTTCTACTGTTGTTATTGGTGCAACTATTGTTGTTGGACTATATTTGTTTCCAATATCATTTTGCAAAACTAAAACTGGTCTAATTCCTTTTTGTTCACTTCCTATTGCACCATCAAAGTCAGTATAATAAATATCTCCTCTATATACATTTCTCAACATTATTTCCTCCTATTTTTATAATTTTCTAAATATTTTATTTGTTCTTCATCTTCTAGTTTCTGTTCTTCTTCTGTTTTACTTTTACTTCCACCAAGTATTACTAAATATGTACTTATTCCTATTAGTATAAATAGGATCACTAACCCTACTAACATTTCTACCTTCAATTTATCTATAAGGGCTATTAAAAAATAATAGCCCAATTATTTTTTCTTCCTTCACTTCATTAGATTGCAATAGCTATTGCACACAGGAATTCCACCTTCCCACTAACAGTCGGATTGTACCCATTGCTTACGACGGTTTTATCACGCTCGAGCTGTGGCTATACAAGAGTATCATTATTTCTATTATTATTCTTCGCCTTATAAGTTGCTACCTTATATTTAAGTTAGATAGTTCTGTTTCTATCTATTAACTAGCCTATAATAACAGATGTTATCTAATGAACTATATTCAGTTGTCAATGTACATTTTTCTAATAAAATTAGAATTTTAGGGGCTAGGAGATTTTTATATCTCCTCACCCTATTCCTCACTTTGACCACTGTTTTTTACCCCTCTGCTAAAAATTTTTTTAATTTTTCTTGTAATTTTTTTATACCTCTGTCCACACTTCGCTTTATTACTGGTATTGCTCGATTTTCTATTTTTGCTATTTCAGTTAGTGAAAATTCTTCAACAATAAACATATACACACGCCTATTCTGTGGCTCTGGTAAACTCCATATAGTTTTTATTATTTGTCTTTCTCCTTCTTTTTCAAAGAATATTTCTTCTGTTGTAGGTGCTTTATTTATAGCTCTTTTATTTATTTGTGTTTCAGTTAGTGTTAAATGTTCAATATGCCTATCAAATTCATTTTTTTGTGATTTAACCTGTCTTTTATGTTTTTTTGTTTCTTCTTTTAGTTCTTTATTAAATTTTATAAATTTAATTTTTTCATTTACATTATTTATTGGGATAACTGCATTGTAATAACTTTTTAAAACTATGTAATCATTTAATTTTTTACCTTTATACTTTCTTTTCATTGTATTTCCTCCTTAAAATTCAAATTTTGAATTTTAAGGTAGGAGGACTACGACAACGAATTAGTTTAAAGGTACAAAAAAAGACAGATACACAAATTTTCTTCGTATATCTGCCCATAAAAAAGTGAAAAATACCCCTTTTATTATTTCTTTCAATTTTTAAATATCTTATTACATTATTTTCCCCTCTTTCGCTTTTCAATATAAACACCTTCAAAACTTTTTTCGGAGTCTTTTAGGCTTTTTTATTTTCTATAAAATAATCGAAGTCATTATTGTTAAGTTCTACAGTTTTCATTTGTAGTTTATATTTCTTTTGTACTGCCCTCCTAGACTTCGATTAGGCGAATTATATTATCATTTTTAATTATTTTAAAAAAATTGTGCTAAAGTAGTCTAAAAAGTGTAAGAAATTGTTGTAAAATTGGTATTTTTTTACTTTTTTATGCAAATCCTCTTGAATTTACATAATATTAGTGATATAATAGTAATGATTTTAAAAACATTTGTTAGGAGTTGTTTGCAATGTCGTTAAAAGTTTTGGTTGCAAATGAGAATGTAGAACAAAATTCTCTGTATTGTAATTACCTCACAAATGATAGAGATTTTTATATAATAAGTACAAAAGACGGAATATCAACTTCGAACGCATATACACAAGTACGTCCTAGCATACTTATTTTAGATTCCTTTTTTAGTGATTTAAAATATACCGATATTTTAGATAGACTAACAAACTTGGATAATGAAAGAAATAAATGTAATACAGTTATTACTGTAAATACTGATAGGGAACAATTATTATTAAGAAATGCGAAGAAAGTACATAGTATTTTAAAAAAGCCTATAAAATATGAAAACTTTTCAGAAACTATAAGTTTAATGAAAAAAGAAATTGAATATGAAGAAATAAGCAGAGAAGAAATAGATATTTTTCTATTCAGACTAAATATAAATATTGGCTCTAATGGTGCTGATTATTCGAGATCTGCAATTTTTTATTGTTATTATAATTTTGACGCATTTAAGTCATTAGACGGTATTTATGACTTTGTTGCGACTCAATATAATGTTCCTGCTGACTCTGTAAAATATGCTATAAGAAGTGCTCTGATACCATTTAATACTTGCTATCAATTAGATAAAAAAAATAATAATAAGCTATACACTATATTTGATAGAAGTAGACAAACAATATCTCCTAAATATTTTTTAGAAGCTATTGTAAGCTATTTACACTACAAAAAAAATAAGAAACAAGTTTTTTAATAAATAATTATTATTGTAACTTGTTTCTATTTTTTTATTTATATAAATATTCTTTATAATCTTTTAGTATTCCTGTTATCATATCATCGTATGGTTCACAAACAAGTGAGTTTATTTTTTTACCACTTATTTTTAATGCTTGTTCTAAATCATTATCGTCAATATTACTTTCTATTAGATTAAATACTGGAGTATTTTGCTCCAACTTTTCTTCAGATTTTTTTATAATATCTAAATCAAATTTTGTAAACACCATATCTGGTTTTGACTCTATTATTTTATTATAAGTATCTGTTACACTACTTGCTGTTGCTACAACTTTTGCATAATCTAAATTATTTATTGTATTGACGAATCTATTTAATACAGTATTATCATTATATGCTACTAGCACTCTAATTTTATCGATTAAGTAATCTCTTTTTGAATTATGACTCATAATTCCAAGTAATTCATTTAAGTTTTGTTTTAAAGCATTTCCAATTACTACATCTTCCTTATTTATAGTTCTGACAATATCTCCATTTGCAGTAATTAGAATATATTTGCTTTCCATATCTTCATCATTTCTATATTTTACATTTTTTATATTTTTAAAACTTTGGAACATCTCTTTTTTAGATAAAAATTCTTCGTTTGTGATTTCAAAAATTTTTTGATTTTCTTTTGCAACTTCTCTTAAAGGTATGAATTTAAAAATTCTCCACTCATTGATTTTATAATTATTATTTAAGAACTCTCCCAGTCCTCGTATATGATTTAAAGTTAATCTATTTACTACTGTATTTATTTTAGTTTTAACATTTTTTTCTTTCAGCAAGTCTAATACTGTTTTGATTTCTTTAAAGTGATTTTTCCCTCTACCCATTTTCTCATTTATATCATCATCTATCGTATCTATTGAAAGTGTTATTGTATCAAGGTAATCTAAAATTTCTCTCATTTTTTCATTATATGCTATTATTGAGCCATTTGTAATAAGCTTATTTTTTATACCATATTGTTTTGCTATTTTTACTAAATTTATAATATTAGGATATAATAGTGCCTATCTAAAAATGATAAAATAAGAATGTATGAAAAATCAAAAATAGTGATGTACAAACATACATTCTTTTTTGTATACTT
>CALXAB010000063.1 GCA_944386175.1 uncultured Clostridia bacterium | reverse complement strand
AAAAAGGTTTATTAAGTGAACCTAAAAATATAGAAAAATACAGATAAAAATATAAAATTAAATAGGAATCTCAAAAAGCAATCTGCAAAAGAAGTTTAAGACTTTTAAAAAGAGAAATCCTACAAAAAATTTATGCTATCGCACATAAATATATTACTTGACAAACCCAAAAAAAAGTATTAAACTATATAAACTGTTAGGAGGCTAACAAAATGAAAAGAAAAGAAATAGGAAAAGCAATACAAAAGTTGTCAAGAAAAATAAAAAGAACATTAGATGAAACATTTCTTAATTATGGAATAACAGGAGTACAGGCAAGTATATTAAAATTTATAGACAAAAAATCTCAAACTCAAAAAGTATATGCAAGAGATATAGAGATTGAGTTTGACATGAGAAGAGCAACAATCGCCGGAATATTGCAACTAATGGAGCAGAACAATTTAATAAAACGAAAATTTGAAAAAAAAGATTGTAGACTAAAAGAAATAATCTTAACAAACAAAGCACTAGAAATAATACAGAAGTTAGACATTGCAATAAATGAAGTAGAAAAAAGACTAACAAAAGATATTTCAAAAGAAGAAATTAAAAATTTTTTTAGCACAATAGAAAAATTATCAAAAAATTTAAATACATAATAGAAAGAAAGATATAATTGACTAATAAGGTTTATAGGTAACCTTTAAAAAGACTAAATATATTATACAAGGAGAAAAAAATGTTTAAAAAATTAGCTAAATATGTTAAAGAATACAAAAAATCAGCGATATTAACACCAATATTTGTTATTTTAGAAGTTGTAATGGAAGTAATAATTCCACTATTAATGGCAAAAATTATAGATGTTGGAATCCAAAATGGAGATGTTAAATATATAGTAGAAATAGGGGGATTATTGATAATATCCGCAATTTTATCATTAACATTTGGAATGTTATCAGGAAGATTTGCAGCAAAAGCATCAGCAGGATATGCAAAAAATTTAAGAAAAGAAATGTTTCATAAAATTCAAGATTACTCATTTGAAAATATTGACAAATTCTCTACATCAAGTCTAGTAACTCGTATGACAACAGATGTTACAAATGTACAAATGGCTTTTCAGATGATTATTAGAATATTAGTTAGAGGACCTATAATGCTAATATTTGCATTATTAATGGTAATTTCAATAAGTGCAAAACTCTCACTAATATTTTTTGTGGCAATACCAGTTTTAGGAGGAATCCTATTTTATATTGCAAAAAAAGCACATCCTAACTTTGAAAGAGTATTTAAAAAATATGATAAATTAAATAGAGTAGTACAAGAAAACGTAAGTGCAATTAGAGTTGTAAAAGCATATGTAAGAGAAGAACACGAAGAAGAAAAATTTAAAGAAGTAAATAATGAAGTATATGACAACTTTAAAAAAGCTGAAAAAATAATAGCTTTTAATGGGCCAGTTATGCAATTTACAATATATACATGTATAATATTAATTTCTTGGATTGGTTCACAACTTATTGTTGGGGGAGAAATGGGAACTGGTCAATTATCAAGTATAATAACATATGCATGGCAAATATTATCAAGTTTAATGATGTTATCATTTGTTTTTGTTATGATAATAATGGCGCAATCATCAGCAGAAAGGATTTTAGAAGTTATAGAAGAAGAGCCAACATTAAAAAATAAAGAAAAGCCTATTAAAGAAGTAAAAGATGGCTCAATAAAATTCGAAAATGTAAGTTTTAGATATGGAGACGAAGAAAATAAGGACAACTTTGCATTAAGAGATATTAATTTAAATATAAAATCAGGGGAAACAATAGGGATAATAGGTGGAACAGGAAGTTCAAAGTCAACATTAGTTCAACTAATTCCAAGACTTTATGATGTAACAAAAGGTTCAATAAAGGTCGGAGGAATTGATGTTAGAGATTATGATATAAAAAGTCTAAGAGAAGAAGTTGCAATGGTACTTCAAAAAAATGTATTATTTTCAGGTACTATTGCAGAAAATCTAAGATGGGGTAAAAAAGATGCTGACCAAGAAGAACTAGAAGAAGTATGCAAATTAGCACAAGCAGATGGATTTATAAAAGAATTTCCAAGTAAATATGATACAGTGTTAGACCAAGGTGGAACAAATGTATCTGGAGGTCAAAAGCAAAGAATTTGTATTGCAAGAGCAATCTTAAAACAACCAAAGATTTTAATATTAGATGATTCTACAAGTGCAGTAGATACAAAAACAGATGCATTAATTAGAAAAGCATTTAGAGAAAAAATTCCAAATACAACAAAAATAATAATTGCACAAAGAGTATCTTCAATAGAAGACGCAGATAAAATAATAGTTTTAAATGAAGGCAAAATTGATGGAATAGGAACATCAGAAGAATTATTAAAAACAAACGAAATATATAAAGAAGTATATGAATCACAAACGAAAGGAGGAGATGAAGATGGTCAATAGTAAAGGACGTAAAGGAAAAACAATAAAGAGACTTTTAAAATATGTTACAAAAGGATATAAATTTCAATTAGTAGTAGTATTGGTAAGTATAATTATAAGTGCATTGGTTGGAGTTCTAGGAGTACAATTTATAAAATACTTAATAGATGACTTCATTACTCCACTTTTAGGAGAACAAAATCCTGATTTTACAGCTTTATTAAATGTGGTACTTATGATGGGAGCTGTGTACTTAGTTGGAGTAATTGCTACATATATATATAACAGATTAATGATTAATATATCACAAGGAGTATTAAATAAGATACGTGGTGAGTTATTTAATCATATGCAGAAACTACCAATAAGATATTTTGATAGTCGTACACATGGTGATATAATGAGTACATATACAAATGATGTTGATACATTAAGACAAATGCTTAGTCAAAGTATTCCTCAAGTATTTTCAGCATGTGTATCAATGATATCTGTACTAATAGCAATGTTTGCAACGAATATTTATCTTACATTAGTAGTACTTGCAATGGTAGTTTTAATGATATTTGTATCAAGATATCTAGGTGGTAATAGTTCAAGATTTTTCGTAAAGCAACAAGAAGATATAGGAGAAGTAAATGGATATATTGAAGAAATGATGGAAGGGCAAAAAGTAGTTAAAGTTTTTAACTATGAAGAAGAATCTAAAAAAAGATTTGATGACTTAAATGAACAATTATGTGATAGTATGACAAAAGCAAATATGTATGCAAATATTTTAATGCCATGCATAATGAATATAGGTAACTTAGGATATGTACTAGTAGCAGTAATAGGAGGAATATTATCAGTAAATGGACTTTTAACAATAGGAAGTATAGCAGCATTTTTACAATATGTAAAAGCATTTACTAATCCGTTAGGTCAAGTATCACAACAAATGAATTCAATTGTTATGGCACTAGCAGGAGCAGAAAGAATATTTGAATTGTTAGACGAAGAAGTAGAACAAGATGAAGGATATGTAACACTTGTAAATGCAAAATTGGAAAATGGAAAAGTAGTAGAAACAAAAGAAAGAACAGGAATATGGGCATGGAAACATCCACATAAAGACGGAAGAATTACTTATACAAGGCTTCGTGGCCAAGTAGAGTTTGAAAACGTGCAATTTGGGTATGAAGAAAATAAAAGAATATTGCATGATATAACATTAGCAGCAAAAGAAGGTCAAAAAGTATCATTTGTTGGAGCAACAGGAGCAGGAAAGACAACTATTACAAACTTAATAAATAGATTTTATGATATTCAAGATGGTAAAATTAGATATGACAGAATAAATATAAGAAAAATAAAAAAGGACGACCTAAGAAGATCATTAGGTATGGTATTACAAGATACAAGTCTATTTACAGGAACAATAAAAGACAATATAAGATATGGAAAATTAGATGCAACAGATGAAGAAGTAATTGAAGCTGCAAAACTTTCAAATGCAGACAATTTCATAAGACACTTACCACATGGATATAATACAATTATAACAGGAAATGGAGAGGGATTATCACAAGGGCAAAGGCAATTATTATCAATTGCAAGAGCAGCATTAAATAATCCACCAGTATTAATATTAGATGAAGCCACATCAAGTATAGACACAAGAACAGAAAAAATAGTACAAGATGGAATGGACAAATTAATGAAAGGAAGAACTGTATTTGTAATTGCACATAGATTATCAACAATAAAAAACTCTGATTTAATTATGGTATTAGACCATGGAAGAATAATAGAAAGAGGAAATCATGAAGAATTAATTGCTCAAAAAGGAACATATTATGGATTATATACAGGAGCAATAGAAATAGATTAAAATATTTTAAAAACTGTTTTCGAGGACGGAGCAAAAAAACAGTTTTTAAGAATAACATATTAAAAATAATCAGGAGAAGAATTTTAAAATACTAAAATTTCTTCTCCTAATCATTTTGTATCTTATAATGTCTAAAAATTATCTATAAATTACATAGAATTTTGCATAGAATTATAAGATATAATGTAAATCATTATTATCAAGAAAATCTTTGACTTCCTGTTTTACAACAGAAGAAGCACTTTTTGTAAAACTGAGCCGTTCATCGTAGTCAATAACAGCAACAGTATCCAATAAAAGATTTTTGATAGTAATATAACCACTTGTGTGAATTGAATAGGTATATTTTTTATCCATAATACCTGTCCTTTCTGCTTATACATAAGCTGAAACAAAGAATATTACTACTCTTCAAAACACCACCTAGATGGCTAAAGTTAAATACTTATGTATTAAATGTCAAAGAACGATTAAAAAATATATAATATTTTATGAAAATATTGGTACTTGTATAAAAATGTTAGAAATAGTATAATATTCATGAATAAATAAAAAATTTAAAGGAATGAATTAAAAATGGAAATACCAGTCAAAAAAAATCAAGAATATATTGTAGATATAATAGATAATGGTTTTGAAGGAGAAGGAATAGCTAAAATTGATAATTTTACAATATTTATACCAAATGCTATAAAAGGTGAGAAAGTA
This sequence comes from uncultured Clostridia bacterium, assembly GCA_944386175.1. Lineage (GTDB taxonomy): Bacteria > Bacillota > Clostridia > TANB77 > CAG-508 > CAG-269. Next base: position 1,768 of record CALXAB010000063.1, on the reverse strand, counting down.
AAAATATTAATTGTAAAAGTTTTATCTTCACACGCATTCGGAAAAATATTAGAAATTATACAAAAATCAGATAAAAGAGTAGAAAGTGAATGTGAAACATATAAAAGATGTGGAGGATGTAATCTAAGACATATGAAATATGAAGAAACATTAAAAATAAAACAAAATGTAGTACAAAGTTTAGTAAATAAAACTTTAAAGACAAAAATTCAAGTAGAAAAAACAATAGGAATGGAAAATCCATATTTTTATAGAAACAAAGCACAATATCCAATAGGAATTGATAGAAATGAAAAACCACAAATAGGAGTTTTTGCTAATAGAACACATGAAATTATTCCAATAAAAAAATGTTTTATACAAAATGAAAAAAATGAAAAATTAGCAAAATTTGTATTTAATTGGATTATAAAAAATAATATTAGTATATATGATGAAAAAACAAGAAAAGGTTTAGTAAGACATATAGTAATCAAAATTGGTATTAAAACAAATGAAATAATGTGCATAATCGTTATAAATGGAAATAAAATTCCAAAAGAAAATGAATTAGTAAAAGAAATATTAGATAATTTTCCGGAAGTTAAAACAATTGTTAAAAATGTTAATACTAAAAATACAAATGTAATTATGGGAAAAGAAAATATTATTTTGTATGGTAATGGATATATTGAAGATATATTAGGTGAATATAGATTTAAAATATCACCATTATCTTTTTATCAAGTAAATCCAATTCAAGCAGAAAAGTTATATAATATTGGTATACAATTAGCTAAAATTTCAAAAGATGATGTAGTATTTGACCTATATTGCGGAATAGGAACAATTTCACTTTTTATGGCTAAGTATGCAAAGAAAGTATATGGTATAGAAATTGTTGAAGAAGCAGTAAATGACGCAAAAGAAAATGCGAAAATAAATAATGTTTCTAATGTAGAATTTATAGCAGGAGATGTAGAGAAAATATTAGATAAATTAATAAATAAGGATAATATTATTCCTGATATAGTAATGGTAGATCCTCCAAGAAAGGGATTAGATAATAAAAGTATAGATAATATTATAAAGATACGACCTAAGAAAGTAGTATATATAAGTTGTAATCCAGCTACGTTAATTAGAGATTTAGCAAAATTTGAGAAGATTTATGAAATAAAGAGTATTAAACCTGTTGATATGTTTCCGTTTACGAGTCATGTGGAAGTCTGTACGTTGCTAGAGTTAAAGAATTGCCAGTAGTGCTTGAATTTACTAGCTTTCAAGATACGATAATGTTTCATAAAAGAGGTAGATTCGGACTAGAAAAAGTACAAAATTCTGAAATTCATATTAAGGTTGTTTTAGATATGGAGTGTGGAAACATATAAAATGAACTTTTAAAATTGATATAATAGTTGCTGTGAGTGAGTTACAGAGATTATATATCTATGCTGGGTACTCCATATTATATGGTTGTATGTTGATGAACATATGAATTTATAAAAATAAAATTTAAATAGTTAAAGAGAATCCTAAGTAAAGTGCCTTGTTGTAAATATGGGTACTTTATTTTTGTTTATAATTCAGTATATTTATTACAAAAAATTAGCGATTTGATTGAGAAAAATATAAAATTATGATATAAATTATACATAATGAAATAAAGGAGAGATACGATGAACAAACCTATTATTGGCATTGTGTCAAAGCATTATGCTACTTATAAATCAAATAAAATAGATACTTTTATAAGAGATGAAGTAAAACAAGCAATCTTTGATAATGG
>CALXAB010000062.1 GCA_944386175.1 uncultured Clostridia bacterium | reverse complement strand
GTCCCCTAGTTGTCAAAATAGCCCGTCCCCTTTGGCAATCTCAAGGTCTGTCCCCATTATCCCGAATTTTAGGGATTAAAGCAACGTCCCCTATTTAAGATTTCTTAAAGCTTCAATTCTATCTTCAGTACTTGGATGAGTTGACCAAATGCTAGATGAACGTTTCTTACCATTCTTTTTAAAAGGATTAACAATATACATGTTAGCAGTAGCATTATTAGCAGTCTTTAATTGATTAGCATCAGCTTCTAATTTTTCTAAAGCAGATATAAGACCATCTGGATTACGAGTAAATTGTACAGCGGTGGCATCTGCTAAAAATTCTCTTTTCCTAGAAAGTGCTAATTGCATTAAAGAGCCAAATATAGGAGAAAGAATTAAAAACACTAATCCAATAAGCATTAAAATACCATTTCCTTTACTGTCGCTGTCATTATCTTTTGTGCCACCAAAAAATAGAACTCTAGTAAATAAATCAGATAACATTACAATAAATCCTACCATTACAGAAACGACACAACTAAGTCTAATGTCATAATTTTTTATATGGCTCAGTTCATGAGCGATAACGCCTTCTAATTCGTAATATTCCAATTTTTCTAATAAACCAGTAGTAACACATATAACAGCGTTTTCTGGATTTCTTCCTGTAGCAAAAGCATTAGGTTGAGCATCGTCAACTACATATAATCGTGGTTTACTAGTTAGACCAGATGTAACCATTAAAGCATCTAATATATTTACGATTTTTAGATCTTCTTCTTTAGTAGCTGGTCTAGCTCTATTGACAGATAATACTATTTTATCACTATAATAATATGATCCCCAAGCAGTAGCAATAGAGAAAATAAGTGCGATTACAATAGAAAATGTACCTAATTCTAGTGCATTACATATAAAATAAACAATTAATGTTATTACAATTATAAAAATTCCAATTATAACTCCTGATTCTAATTTATTTTTCTTTATATTTTGATACATAATATACAATCCTTTCATAAGTTAAAAAACAAGATTATCAATTAAAATAAAATTTTAATCAATAATCTCTATGTTTTATTTTAATTAATTATTTTTTCCAAAATCAACTTTTACATTTTTTCTAGCAGTATCATTTTCAGCTTCAAATAAATCACGAGGTTTGAAATTGAACATACTAGCTATAATGTTTGATGGAACAACTTGTAATTTAGTGTTATACATAGTAGCAGTATCATTATAAAATTGTCTAGCATAAGAAATTTTATTTTCTGTATTTCTTAATTCTTCAGATAATTCAGAAAAGTTTTGGTTAGCCTTTAAATCTGGATAGTTTTCAGAAACAGCCATGATTGTTTTCAAGCTTTCAGATAACTGATTATCAAGAGAAGCTTTTTCAGAAACACTTGTAGTATTAGCCCAAGAACTTCTCAAACTTGCAATTTTTTCAAAAGTTTCAGATTCATGTTCCATATATCCTTTTACAGTTTCAACAAAATTTGGAATTAAATCAAACCTTCTTTGTAATTGTACATCAATTTGACTCCAAGCATTATCAACTTTAATTCTTGCATTAACTAAACTATTATAAAGACCAATAGCGATAATTAATAGTAAAAGTATAATTCCTAATATAATCCAAATCATAAAAATCCTCCTTAATATATTATATACAAATAAATGATAACATATTAACCAAATTTATACAATAAAAATGTGAAAAAAATATGAATAATATGTAATATTTTCGAAACCAGCGAATATAATAATAATGAGCTTATTAAAAGTTTTGTTTAAATATAAAATTATTATTTCATAATCAAAACGGATAATCACGAAACATTGATTGTAAAAGGAAAAAGACCAAAATTTGACAAAATATGAAATATATAGTATAATATATATGTTGCCAAAAGGAGGTAATAAATTTTTATGAAAAATGAAGAAAAAGCTTCAATTTCTATAATGAAGATAATTTGCATAAGTATAATGCTAATTTTAATATCAGGTATAGGAGTTTTAGCAGTAAATACAAAACTTAATGATGTAAAAATAACATTACAAAATGGATATGAAATGACAGTATTAACATCAAAAAGTAAAGTTTCTGAAATTTTAGAAGAAAATAATATTGTTTTAGAAGAAAACCAAAAAACAATACCAAATTTAGACACTGAAATAACAGAAGGCCAAGATATAAAAATAACAGATAAGTCTTATAATGAAGTTCAAATAGCTAAAATATCAGAAGAAGGAGCACAAACAACATTAGATCAATTATTAGAAAATTATGCTCCAATAACTGAAAAAATAGTAGTAGAACAAGTTACAATACCATTTGAAACAATAACAAAAAATTCTACTACAACAGGAAATACAACAAACAAGGTATTACAAGAAGGAAAAGATGGATTGAAAGAAGTAACATATAAGATAAAATATCAAAATGATATAGAGATTGAAAAAACAGTAATATCTGAAAAAGTTGTAACAGAACCAGTAAACAAAATAGTTCAAGTAAGTAAGGTTACAACAAGAAGCTCAACTTTACCAAGAACAACTACATTATCAACAACATCTACAGGTGGTGCAGTATATAAAATAACAGCATATTGTCCTTGTAGTAAATGTTGTGGTAAAACAACAGGAAGAACAGCATCAGGAACTCAAGCAACAGCAGGAAGAACAGTTGCAGCATCAGGAAAATTTGCATTTGGAACAAAATTAAATATAGGTGGTCATGTCTATACTGTAGAAGATAGAGGTGGCGCAATAAATGGCAACAAAATAGATATATTTGTAAACTCTCATGCTGAGGCATTACAATGGGGAGTTAGATATTTACCAGTAAGTGTAGTAAATTAAATAAATAAATAAAAAAGCAGTTTTCTATATGAGAACTGTTTTTAATTTGATAATTATCCCCACTATAACTGGAAGATTACTGCTAAAGTTATTTAGAAAAAGACCTATATTTACAGGCCTTTTTTGTCTGAATCTTGTTTTTTTTTCTTCCTGCTCTAATTTTTTTGTTATTGCATTGTAATGCACTACATCATATCCAAAAATAAATGAGCAAGGAGCGAAAATAAAGAGACATGTTAAAATTCGAGTAAAAGCTATAGGAGCTAACTCAAAATAATATAGTATAAATGTTGCTATTAATCCAGATAAAGAAACTCTTATACCATGTCGTATTTTTATCATGTTTTCCTCTTCCTTTGTCAATAGACGATGTGCTAATTCAACAGTTACTAAATATACAATATCATATATTTACATAGTTTCAAATATATTTTTAGCTAATATTGATATTTAATTAAAATTATAGTAAAATGATATAAATTATTTAAAGTAAGAAAAATAGTAATAAACATTATTATTTAGGATGTGTTTTTTATACAATAAGAAAGTTAACCTTTCCTATTTGTTCGAATTGGAAAATAAAAAATTCCAATTATGGACGCATCCAAAAATTGCTAAAAAAGGAATGAATAGAAATGAAATTGATATCATGGAATGTAAATGGAATAAGAGCTTGTGTAAACAAGGGATTTGAAGATTTTTTTAAAAAAGCTAATGCAGATATATTTTGCATTCAGGAAACAAAATGTCAACTAGGACAAATTGATTTAGAATTTAATGGATATAAAAGTTACTGGAATAGTGCAGAGAAAAAGGGATATTCGGGAACAGCAATTTATACTAAAGTAGAACCATTAAATGTTAAATACGGAATAGGCATAGAAGAACATGACAAAGAAGGAAGAGTAATAACATTAGAATTTAAAGAGTTTTACATGGTTAATATTTATACACCAAATTCAAAGAGAGAATTAGAAAGATTAGAATATAGGCAAATATGGGAAGATGAAATAAGAAGATATCTTTTAGACTTAAATAAAAATAAACCAGTAATTATGTGTGGAGACTTAAATGTTGCACATAATGAAATAGATTTAAAAAATCCAAAAACAAATAGAAGAAATGCAGGTTTTACAGACGAAGAAAGAGAAAAAATGACTACATTATTAAATGCAGGTTTTACAGATACATTTAGGTATCTATATCCAGATAAAGAAAATGCATATAGTTGGTGGTCATATATGGGAAGAGCAAGAGAAAAAAACGTAGGCTGGAGAATAGATTATTTTATAGTATCAAAAGATATTGAAAAGAAAATAAAAGAAGCAATGATATATTCAGATATAATGGGAAGTGATCATTGCCCAGTAGGATTAGAAATAAGTATATAATAGATATTAAAATTTTAAGAAATTATATTTTAGAAATTAAAAGAATAATGAAATTCATAAAAATATTTTAATTAAAATATAAATTTAACAAGTGAAGGGAGAAAAAATTTGCATGAATGAAATAAAAAATCATTGGAAGAAGTGGTTATATTGGTTCATACTTGGTGTAGCTATAATTATTGTATATAAAACACTAGATAATTTTGGAGATATTACTAATAGTATAGGTACATTTTTTGGAATAATAAGCCCATTTTTAGTAGGTATTTTCATAGCATATTTATTATATGTACCATGTAAAAAGATAGAAAATTTATTAAAAAAGATAAAATTTAAATTAATATCAAAGCATGCTAGAGGGCTATCAATTTTATGTGTATATCTTATAGCATTATTGTTAATTATTATATTAATAAATGTAATATTACCTGTAGTTTTTGAAAGTGTATCAGATTTTATAAATAACATACAAGGATATTATGACACTGCAATAAATAATTTTAACAACTTACCAGAAGATTCATTTTTTAAAAGTCAGTTTGTAAAAGAAATGATAGAAGAAGTAAAAAATATTAATATAAAACAATATATTACTCCAGATAAAATATTTGATTACTTAATAAATGCATTAAGTGCTGTTACTGGTATTTTTGAAATTTTTGTAGCATTAATAGTATCTATATATGTATTAGCAGACAGAGCAAAATTGATTGGATTTTTGAAAAGATTAGCAAGTGCAATTTTTAAAGAAGAAACATATAAAAATGTAGATAAATATTTTAATAATTCAAATGAAATATTTTTTAAATTTATAGCAAGTCAATTTTTAGATGCTATAGTAGTTGGAATATTAGTTACAATAGCAATGTCATTAATGGGAATAAAATATGCACCATTATTAGGATTTTTCATAGGTTTATTTAATATGATACCATATATAGGTGCAATAATAGCAGTAGCAATATCAGCTTTAGTAACACTTATTACAGGTGGATTATCACAAGCAATTTGGATGTTAATAGTTGTTGTAATTTTACAACAGATTGACGCAAATATAATAAATCCAAAAATTGTTGGACAATCATTAAAAATAAGTCCATTATTAGTAATATTTGCAGTAACAGTTGGTGGGGCATATTTTGGTATATTAGGAATGTTTTTAGCTGTGCCAATAATTGCAGTATTGAAAATATTAGTTGAAGATTATATTGATTATAGAATAAAACTAAAAACAATATCTAAATAAGATAGAATATAAAATAAAAAATTTTAGTGATAAATTAAATTAAAAAATGTGTAACCTTTGATTTTAGTCTATCCCTAAGGCAAAAAAAAGTAAAGTTATGTAAAATTTTTGTAAAATAAATAACATAAAAACATAAAATAACAGAGAATTACATTATCCGTAACTATTATAAAGACATATGTAAATAGAGGTATATTATTTATTATATATAAGATGTTATAATTAATATATATAAATTTTATTAAAAATACTAAGGAGACATTTGTTATGGGTAATTTAAAAAATAAATTATATAAGGCTAAAAATACTGGAAAAAATAACAATAAAGAACTAGCAGAAGATAAAAAAGAAATTAAGATTTTAAATTCGGAGATAGAAAAAAATAGAAATATAATAATAAAATCATGCATAGTAATACTAGCAATAATGCTAGTATTGTTATGTGTGTTTTTTAATATTGAAAAAAATGAAAATAATACAACAATGAAGAAAATAAGTGAAAAAGAAATACAAAAGGATATAAAAAATTTATATACTACTGAAGAATTAAATAAAATAACTGAAAAGAAAAGTAATCCTGAAAATCTATCTCGAAAAAATGAGATAGATAATAAAGAAATCGATTTTAGTAGTAAAACATTAATAATTAATTCAAATAAAGAACTAGAAATAAAAAATGCCCAAAATGTAATAAGATATGATAACTACATATTTGCAAAATATGAAACAGAAGAGCTAACAGAACAAGAATATAATAAATATAAAAATATGGATGAAATAAAAACAATAGAAGTAGATCAAATTGTATTTATAGAGGAAGATATAGAAGAAAATGCAGAAGACCAAAAAGAAAATACAGAACAAGAAATAGTAGAAGAGCAAAGTAGATTAGGAGAATATATAAAAGCCAATAGTGAATTAACAAAACAAATAACAGTAGCAGTGTTGGATACAGGAATAGATTTAACACAACAAAACATGTTAGCAAGAATAAAAGATTCAAAAGCAAATTATGCAACAAGTGGATATGCACAAAGCATAATGGATGATAACGGACATGGAACCAAAGTAGCATCAGTAATAATAAACAATACAGAAGATCCAATAAAAGTATTACCAATAAAAGTAGCAAATAGTGAAGGAAAAGCAACAATAACAAGCACATATTTTGGAATAAAAACAGCAATAGAAAACAATGCAGATATAATAAATATATCATTATCAACATTAGGAACAGAGAAATCAGATATATTAGAAGAAGCAATAAAAGAAGCAAAAGAAAAAGGAATAGAAGTAGTAGTAGCAGCAGGAAATTATGGAGGAGA
>CALXAB010000061.1 GCA_944386175.1 uncultured Clostridia bacterium | reverse complement strand
AGAAAGGCAATTTCTTGGAGAAGGATTGCAAGAGCCATAGAAAAAAATGATTTTTATTTAAAACGATTATCATTTGGCCAAACCAAAAATGACGATAAAGAATTACAAATTTTGATACATAAATGGGACAATTTATTAAATAAAAAAACAAAAACTGATGATACTACTTTACAAAAAGTTATAGCTATGCAGGGAACATAAAAAGGAGTATATTATGATTTTAAAAATGACAAATAAAGATGAAGATTTTTATAAATATATGGGAAAATTTTTTGGATCACGAATAGTAGAAAAGCAGACGAATGATAGAATTTATGATGACCCAAATAAATTGTGGTATATATATATAAATGATGAAAAGCCAGTAGCTTTTGTTTCAATAGAAAAAAATACAATTAAGAATATTTATACAATAAAAGATAAATATCTGGAACAGCTATTAGAAGAGATAATATCGGAAAATAAAATATCAAGTAGTATTGTAACTAATTTGTATTTAAAAATATATCAAAAATGTGGATTTGATTTTTTAAAGACAGAAAATTATAAAAATTTTGTTGTCATCTATACATCTGAAATAAAAGAGAAAAAATTAGATGAAACACATGAAATATATGACGAACATAGTAAATCAGCTGAACAAGATAGCAGATTGGCTTTAGTATGAAAGAAGGCATGAAAATGAGTGAAATACAGTTTCCTGTATTAGGAGTAAAAATGGTAGACATAGATAAAGTAGAAGCTAATGATTATAACCCAAATAAAGTTGCACCACCAGAAATGCAATTATTAAAACATTCAATAGAAGAAGATGGATATACACAACCAATAGTAACATATTATGATGAGAAGAATGATAAATATATTGTAGTTGATGGATTTCATAGGTATAGATGTGCTAAAGAATATTTCAATTTAAAACAAATACCTATAGTAACAATAAATAAAGATTTAGAAAATCGTATGGCAAGTACTATAAGGCATAATAGAGCAAGAGGAACACATCAAATAGTAGATATGTCGCATATAGTTTTATCATTGACCCAAAGTGGATGGTCAGAAAAAGAGATCTCAAAACATCTAGGAATGGAATTGGACGAGATAATAAGATTAAAACAAATAACAGGTTTAAAAGAGGTATTTGCAAATCATAAGTTTAGTAAATCATGGGAAGAATTTGAAATAAATATGAAAAAAAAAGATAATGAAAATAGGAAATCTAAAGATTAGATTTCCTTAAAAAAGCTATTTTCAACTCCATTAAGAGTTTTTCCTTTATATATATATCCATTATATATTCCACCATTGTCATCATTTAAATCTAAATCTATTGACATTGTGTGTACAAATTTTTGATTTAAATTATTAATTATATTTATTCTAAAACTAATAGAACATTTTAAATCATCTAAATTTATATTAGCTTCTTGAAGAACTTTTCCATTAAATGAAACTGTTTTTTTGTCTGGAGAAACTGAATAATTTTTCAATAAATCTTTATTCATATAACCTAATGATATTGGGTTTGAGCAATCTGTATAAAAAGTAGGGTCTGAATAGTTACTATTTTCATTTTCCGCATTTGTGTTTATAATATTAAAATCTATTCTATCAGTTTTGTTTAATTCTTTATATTCCCCAAAATCTAATGGATTCTTATAATTTATAAATCTTTCACCATTTTCTACATTTGATGTAATATTAATATTATCAATATATAGTTCTTTTATAGTATTTTCATTAGTAAGTTCGGAAATTGTACTAGTATTATCAATATATATTGCTATATCACTAAACTGAGAAATACTAATATTTTCTAGTGATTGTTCTTTTGTTTTGTCTATTGCTGTTGCACTACTATACAATAAAACTCTTTGAACTGTAAAAATAGGGTTTTCATTTTGTTCAGCAATATTTACAGCATCATTTGCAAAAGTATTTTTTGCATAAATATTATAAAATATAAAATGATAATAAAGAAAGGATAATATTAGCAAAACAACTATGAAAATAGTAAATATAGTCTTTTCATTTTTTATTTTTATTTTCTTTCGCATAATACAAATACTCCTTTCATTATGAATTTAATCTATTATATAGTGTTTCCATATATGAGTAAACTTTTTTGTACCAATCTTTATCACTTGCATATCTTGTGTTAACTCCTTGTAATGTTGGACCATTGTAATACCATGCACTTGCTACTTCTCCATCATAAATTTTTGTACCAGATGGATTTAAATAATATTTTACTAATGATTTAGCAACTGTTTCAATACATTCTTCATATGATTCAAATTCAAATGAAGATTCATAAGGAGTTCCATCATAAGAACCATATCCAAATAAATTATTTTTATCCTTTGCTATTTCAGAAGTTCCCCATGCACTCTCATGAATTGCCATAGAAGCTAAGAATATTCCATTTATATTGTATTTTTTCTCGATATTATAAAATACAGCATAATTTTGTTCAAAAATCTTATTAGTATCATTAGGAAGACCAGTAAATATTTTTTTATAATCATTTAAAGTTAATCCACTAACTTTATTTAATTCCATATCAATATTTACTTTAATTAGAATTCTTTGAATTCTATTCTTTTCAACAATACTTGGTGTAGTATAAGCAGAAGTTAGATTTTTAGTTTGAAGATATCCTTCTACACCATCAAAAGATACTTTACACCAATCTTCACTAGGTAATTCTAATAGTTTTACATCTAAACTTTTCTTAATTTCAGCAACATCATTAGCATTAGATTCTGTAGAATCTTTTAAAGTTACATCATTTGAAAGATACATTATATCTCCTAAATGTACTTTATGTTTAGCTAAGAATTCAGAAGTACCTAAATCAATTATTTTTTCAACAGGTGCTTGAATATTTTCCTTTTTTAAAATTATTTCTTCTACAAAAGTACCATTTTCAAAAGTTTTTACAACATTAACTTTATCTTTACCTAAGGCACCTTCTTGAATAACAATTTCTTCACCTTTAGGAAGAGTTGGATTATTGTTATATTTTGTTTCAAATTCAACATCGCGCTCTTCTTCTACTTGTTCTTTTACTCTATCCATACCAGAATTTTCAGATATAATATTTTGTACATTTAAACGATGTCTGTTAAGTTCATATTCTGAAGCTTCTGTTGGAACTTCTTCTTTGGCATAACTTTCAGCAAAAATATTATTTTTTGGAGAAAATGTAGCGATACCAAGAATTAAGACTATTAAAATTAGTAATATATTAGGTATCCCTAATTTTGTTATAGTATGTAAAAAAGAATTGTTAAGGAGAAAAGAAAAATTAAATTTCTTATTTCCATTTTTTAAATTATTATGTTTTTTTATTTTAGAATTTATTTTGTATGTATTAGATGTATTTTGATTTTGCATAGATTGTAATTCTTTAAATACATCAGATAAATTCCTATTTTCATAATTTGAAGGTATTTGATCTTTTAACATATTATTTCTCACTTTCAAAATATAAATATATACAACATTATTATATAATATTCTACAAAATATGTCCATAAAATTTTATAAAAAACATATAGAAAATATTACTAGTAGTTACAATTCACAGCTATACCAGGGATAATAACAGCAATAAATATAGTATTTTGAATGTGATTGGAGTAATTTTAGAAATTCTTTATTAATTTTTTGGAAAATGTTCACGTTGAGCGAAGCGAAGACTAAGTGAAAGGGTGCCAAAAAATTAATTTAGAATTTCTTGAATTACGTATTGAACCGAAAAATACTATATTTATTGCTGTTATTATCCCTGGTATAGCTGTGAATTGTAACTACTAGTTTAAAAATTATATAGATGTTACAATTTATAATTATATAGGAGATAGTATATTTATTGATGTATACAGCTATGAGTTGGAGCATATGAATAATTTAAAGTATGAAATTTTGTGTTAATTACTTGCAAAATCTGTAAAATAGTATATAATATATTTGTGAGAAAAAGGAGGTGAAAACATGAATTTAGAGTTACTAGAAAAAAGTATAGGATATAAATTTAAAGATAAAAGTTTATTAAAACAAGCACTAATACATAAATCATATGCATATGAAAATAGAGTGGAAAGTAATGAAAAATTAGAGTTTTTAGGAGATAGTATTTTAGAATTTGTTTCAAGTAAATATATATACAAAAATTATCCAAATTTAAGAGAAGGAGAAATGACTAAAGTTAGAGCTACAGTTGTATGTGAGGAAAGCTTATACAAAATAGCAAAATTGCATAATTTTAGTGATTTCTTATATCTTGGAAAATCTCAACTTCATACAGGTGAAAACAAAAGACCAGCTATATTGGCAGATAGTGTAGAAGCAGTAATAGCAGCAATATATTTAGATAGTGGAATACAGAAGGCAAGTAAATTTATAGAAAATAATCTAAAAAAAGAAATAGAATATGCAACAAAACATGTAGGATTTAAAGATTATAAAACAGTATTACAAGAAAAGCTTCAAGAACATGGTGATGTTAAGATTGAATATGAAATAACAAAAGAAATAGGACCAGATCATAATAAATCTTTTGAAGCACAAGTAAAATGTAATGGAAAAATACTAGCAAAAGGAGAAGGAAAAAGCAAAAAAGAAGCACATATGCAAGCAGCAAAAAAAGCTTTAGAAAATATAAAATAGAAAAGAGGTAATTTATGAAAAAGAACTATATAATACCAATATTTGTTCCACACTTAGGATGTCCAAATGACTGTATATTTTGCAATCAAAAGGCAATAAGTGGACAAAAAGATAGTATGACAAAAGATAAAGCAAAAAAAATTATAGATAATTACCTAGCAAATGTTGATACATCAGATGGAAAAATAGAAATAGCTTTTTTTGGAGGAAGTTTTACAGCAATAGACGAACAAAAACAAGAAGATTTATTACAAGTGGCATATGAATATATAGAAAATGGAAAAGTGGAAGACATTAGGATATCAACTAGACCTGATGCAATAAATAAACAAATATTAAAAAGACTAAAAAAATATAAAGTAAAAACTATTGAATTAGGTGTTCAATCAGCAAATGATTATATTCTACATAGAGCAAATAGAGGACATAATTTTGATGATGTAAAAAAAGCATCAAAGTTGATAAAAAGATATGGATTTAAATTAGGACATCAAATGATGGTTGGTTTGCCAGAAAGCACAAAAATTGATGAATTAAATACAGCAAAAGAATTAATAAAATTAAAACCTAAAATGGTAAGAATATATCCAGTATTAATTGTAAAAAATACTAAATTAGAAGAAGAATACAATAAAGGAGTATATGAGCCATTACCATTAGTACAAGCAGTAGAAATATGCAAAGAATTAGTAAGAATGTTTGTTAACAAAAAAATAGATGTAATAAGAGTAGGATTACAAAATACTGACGAAATAACTAATCCAACTGAAAATAATAGCCAAGTGATTGCAGGGCCATATCATCCAGCTTTTAGACAATTAGTAGAATCAGGATTGTGGTATGATTCAATAGTAAGTAAAATAAAAAAATTAAATGTAAAAGTAAAAGAAGTAGAAGTTACAGTAAATCCACTTGATAGTAATAATGTAATCGGACACAAAAAAGAAAATGTTATAAAACTAAAAGACTTGTATGATGTAGATCTTATACTAAAACAAGATGAAAAGTTAAAACAAGGTAAGTCTAAAATAGAAATAACGAAAACATATAATGATTTCTTAGAAGAAAAAGAAACAATTAAAAAGTAAAATATAATATTAATTAAAAAAATATATAAAGCTAATGATAAAATAATGTAAAAAATTCGGAAAAAATTGATAAGATATGTTATATAAGAAACAATTATAAGTACAAGAGAATAAAATTACCTTTATTTACAAATAATTGTAATAAAGGTGATTTATATATGGAAGAAGAAAAATACAATATTAAACAAGTAATATTAGAAATATTAGAAACTATATTAGGATCTTTAATAATAGCAATAGGAATTTCTCTATTTTTATTGCCAAATCAATTATCTTCAGGTGGAATAGCTGGAATTGCAACAATAACATATTATTTATTAAATATACCAATGGGAACAACAATGTTATTAATAAATATTCCTTTATTTGTATTTCTAATATTTAAAATTGGAAAAATATTTTTTTTTAAATCTGTTGTAGGAACAATCTCTCTATCAATATTTATAGACTTTTTTGATAAAATAGAGCCATTAACTCAAGATAGATTTTTAGCATGTATTTATGGAGGAATAATAATAGGAATACGGAACTGCAATAATATTAAAAGCAGATGCTTCAACAGGAGGAAGCGATTTAGTAGGAAATGTTGTAAAAAAGTACAAGCCGACAATAAGAGTAGCAAATATTATTACTATTATAGATATAGTTATAGTTGGGTTAAATATGATATTTTTTAGAGAAATAGAAGTAGGGTTGTATTCAGCAATAAGCTTATTTATAATGGGAAAAATAATAGATATATTATTTGAAGGAATATATTTTACTAAATTAATATTAATTGTATCAGACAAAAGTGAAGAAATATCTAAACAAATAGTAGGAAAAATACAAAGAGGTGTTACTGGACTTCTAGGAAAAGGAATGTATAGTAATACAGATAAATTAGTACTAATGTGTGCTGCTAGCAGGGGAGATATTAGCCATATAAAGATGATAGCAAAAAAAATAGATCCAGAATCTTTTATAATTATAACAAACTCTAGAGAAGTAGTAGGCTATGGATTTAAAAACATTTAGTAGGGGACGTTCCTCCAATCCCGAAAATTGCCAAATTGCCAAAGGGGACGGGCTATTTTGACAGATTGCCAAAGGGGA
>CALXAB010000060.1 GCA_944386175.1 uncultured Clostridia bacterium | reverse complement strand
AATTTAGAATTTCTTGAATTATGTATTGAACCGAAAAATACTATATTTATTGCTGTTATTATCCCTGGTATGGCTGTAAATTGTAACATAATATGTATATTGATATTTAAAAATTTTTGTATAAAAATAAGTACACATAAAAATAAAAAATAAAAAGTTTATATAAATAAAAACAAAAAAAGAAAATTAGATGTGAATAACTTTTATATAAAAAAAGCGAAAGTAGAGTTATTAACAAAGTTATCCACATTATCCACATGTTTAAGATGTGGATAAATATTACAAAAACAAGTTAACTAGATAAACATAAAGTTTAAAAATAGACATAATTGTAATAAAATTGAAACATTAATGAAATAAAAGGTTGCAAAAAAGAAAGAATAAAAAAGAAAAAGAGATAATATTAATAGAAAACAGCGAAAAATGGACACTAGCAATTCATTATATGTAATAAATCTGTAAAAATAAAAAATATCAAAAAAACTAAAAATTTGATGATATTTGCAGAAAAAAAGAATAATAGAAGAGAATAATTTTATTGTATATCAAAGTAAACTGTGGATAATTTAATATGGTTGTGGAAAATTGTAAAGAATATGACTGTGGAAAATATAAGCTAAAGGTGGAAAACTAATTTTTAATGTGGAAAATTAGAGAAAATATTATAAACATTAAGGTAAAGTAATAATATAATATATAAACACATTTTTGTGCCTTGGAAAGGGAGGATAATCAAAAATGAAAAAGTTGATAAAAAATTTTTTAAAAAGAAGTTTGGAAAAACGAGAATTCGAGGAGCAAAATAAAAAATATGATATTAATATGAGTGAATTAAAAAAACTACAAAATGAAGGTACTATTATTGTAGATGTCAGAAGTCCACAAGAATATAAAGAAGGTCATATTGATGGAGCAATTTCTATTCCAGAATATGAGATTAAAAAAACAGGAGAAAAATTATTAAAAAATAAAGATGAAAAAATAATTTTGTATTGTAGTTCTGGAACAAGAAGCAAAAAAGCACAAAAAATTCTTCAAAAATTAGGTTATAAAAGAGTTTTTAATTTATATGAAGGATATAATACCTCGAATTTTGAATTGTTATAAAGAAGTTAAAATATAAGATTAGTTAGTTACAGTTCAGATGTACAATATGTATAATATGATTTCTTGAGTAAGCTTCGAATGTGCCGTGGAATAAATGTATAAATTCTTAACTTTAAATAACTGAGGAAGCGTGAGTAACGAGAGGCTCAGTTATTTAAAGTTTAGAATTTATAATTTATGTAACAAGCCGAGAAGATTACGAGAGAAATCATATTATACATATTGTACATCTGAATTGTAACGTTAATTAAAATATAAACCAAGATTAAAAATATAAAGTATTGTGCTTTTTATTAAATTATGTTAAAATTACAAATATAAAAGAACGGAGGAAAGATGGATAACAGACAAGCAAATATCAGAAATTTTAGTATAATAGCACATATAGATCATGGTAAATCAACACTAGCAGACAGATTAATAGAAATGACAGGTGTATTATCAAAACGAGAAATGGAAAGTCAAATTCTAGACAATATGGATATAGAAAAAGAAAGAGGAATAACAATAAAATCACAAGCAGTTAGAATGATTTACAAAGCAAAAGATGGAAAAGAATATACATTTAATTTAATAGATACACCGGGACATGTAGACTTTAATTATGAAGTTTCTAGAAGTTTAGCAGCTTGTGATGGTGCAATTTTAGTAGTTGATTCAAGCCAAGGGGTAGAAGCACAAACACTGGCAAATGTATATTTAGCCATAGATAACAATCTAGAAATACTACCAGTATTAAATAAAATAGATTTACCAAATGCAAGAGTAGAAGAAGTAAAAAAAGAAATAGAAGATATAATAGGAATACCAGCAGAAGATGCACCATGTATTTCAGCAAAATCAGGATTAAATGTAGAAGAAGTTTTAGAAAGAATTGTTACAGATTTACCAGCACCAACAGGAGATGAAAATAATAAAACAAAATGTTTAATTTTTGACTCATATTATGATAATTACAAAGGAGCTTTAGCATATGTTAGAGTAGTTGATGGTAAATTAAAAACTGGTGATGAAATAAAATTAATGGCAACCAATACAACATATACTGTAGCAGAAGTAGGATATTTTCTACCAGGCTCATATATGCCAACAGAAGAATTGAAAGCAGGAGAAGTTGGCTATATAGCAGCAAGTATAAAAAAACTTTCGGATATTCATGTAGGAGATACAATAACATTAAAAGAAAATCCAGCAGATGAACCGTTAAAAGGTTATAAAAAAGTAACACCAATGGTATATTGTGGGTTATATCCTATAGATGGAAGCCAATATGAAGATTTAAAAGAAGCTTTAGAAAAATTAAAATTAAATGATGCGGCACTAGAATATGAGCCAGAATCATCTGTAGCATTAGGTTTTGGATTTAGATGTGGATTTTTAGGATTATTACATTTAGAAATAATAGAAGAAAGATTAGATAGAGAATTTGATTTGGGATTAATCACAACCGCACCATCAGTTATATATAAAGTATATAAAACAGATGGACAAGTATTAGAGTTATATAATCCAGAAGACCTACCAAAACAACAAGAAATATCATATATGGAAGAACCTTTTGTAACAGCAAATATATTAACGCCTAAAGAATATGTAGGAAACATCATGGAATTATGCCAAAGAAGACGTGGAATTTATATTGATATGAAATATTTAGATGAAAATAGAGTAACAATTACATATGAAATGCCATTAAATGAAATAATATATGACTTTTTTGATAATCTAAAATCAAAAACAAAAGGATATGCATCATTAGATTATGAATTTAAAGAATATAGAAAATCAAATCTAGTAAAATTAGATATATATATAAATGGAGAAGCTGTTGACGCACTTAGTTTTATAGTACATAGAGACAGTAGTTATGCAAGAGGTAAAAAAATGGTAGAAAAACTAAAAACAGTTATTCCGAGAAAACTCTTTAAAATACCAATTCAAGCAGCGATTGGAGGTCAGATAATTGCTAGAGAAACAATCTCAGCTATGAGGAAAGATGTTTTAGCTAAATGTTATGGAGGAGACATAACAAGAAAGAAAAAATTACTTGAAAAACAAAAAAGAGGTAAAAAGAAAATGCGTGAAATTGGAAATGTAGAAATACCACAAGAAGCATTTTTGAGTGTATTAAAACTAGAAGATGAATAATTTAAAACATATCTAAATAGTTTATAAAAAATTTATTAAATCCAAAAAAATGTATGTACAAAAGTAAGGAAAAGAATAAATATGGGAAGTTTAAAAGAAAAAATAGAATACTATAATCATCAAATATTTGATAATGAAGAAAAAAGAAAAGAGAATAATGAGATACCATTTAAAATAATAGAAGGCAAAATACCAATAATGTTATCAGCACCACATTGTGTAAAACAAACAAGAAATGGAAAAATAAAACAAGCAGAAGGAGAAACAGGAGCAATAGTACAAATAATAGCAAAAGATACTAAATGTTATGCAATATATAAAACATATAACAAAAATGATGACGCTAATTATGATATAGAAAAAAATCCATATAAAAAAGAAATAGAAAAAATGGTAAAAGAAAGAAAAATAAAATTATTATTAGATATTCATGGGGCTAGAAATGAGAATAATTTTAATATAGATATAGGTACAAGTGATGGAGAAAATATAAAAGATAAAGAGTATATAGTAGAAGAATTAAAAGAAAGTTTAGCAAAACAAGGAATACAAGAAATAGTAGAAAATTCAAAATTTAAAGCAAATACTATACACACAATAAGTAAATATATACATGAAACAACAAAAATACCATGTATTCAAATAGAAATAGCAGGCAGATATAGATATATAAAAAATATAGAAAACATAGAAAAACTAATAAATGGTTTAGAAAAATTTATAGAAAAAATAGAGGAGAAACTATAATGGAAAATCAAAATTACACAGACCAAGTAGAAGGAAGAAATTCTGTACTAGAATTACTTGAAAGCAAAAAAGACATAAATAAAATATTTATTACAAAAGGTGAAAAGCATGGATCTATAAATAAAATTATAGCAAAAGCAAAAGAAAGAAAAATAGTAATAGTAGAAAAAGAAAAAAACAAAATGAATGAAATGGCTCAAACACCTAATTATCAAGGAGTAATAGCAATAGTTCCACCATTTGATTATTGTGAAGTAGAAGATATTTTAGAATATGCTAAAGGAAAAAATGAAGAGCCATTTATACTAATATTAGACGGAATAGAAGATCCTCATAATTTGGGATCAATAATAAGAACAGCAGAAACAGCAGGAGTTCATGGAGTAATAATTCCAAAAAGAAGGTCAGCAAGTGTAAATAGCACAGTTAATAAAACTTCAGCAGGAGCTGTAGAATATATGAAAATAGCAAGAGTAACAAATATATCAGAAACAATATCTAGGTTAAAAGAAAAAGGAATATGGATTTGTGGAACTGATATAAATACAAAAACATATTATTATCAACAAGATTTAACAGGACCGATAGGCATTGTTATAGGAAATGAAGGAAGCGGAATAAGTAACAAAGTAAAAAATAATTGCGATTTTTTAATAAAAATTCCAATGAAAGGAAAAATAACATCTTTAAATGCATCAGTATCAACGGGAATTATTTTATATGAAGCTTTAAAACAAAGAGATATCAAAACTAATTATAATTAAAATTATGTAAGTGAATTTGATTTATACAGTTAAATAATAAATTAACTATAGAGGTTATAGGTAATCCGTTTTAAAAACCTAAATATAATGTAAAGGAAAGATAGAGACATGGTAAAAAAGAAAAAAAGAATAGTTATAGCAGTTACATCAATAGTAATATTTCTGATAATAATAACAGCAATATTATTAACATTATATATAACAACAGATGCATTCAAATCAAATAAAACATTATTTAAAAAATATTTAGGACAAAATATTGAAGATATAATTAATATTGCAAGTTTATTTGAAAAAGATGATTATAATAAATTATTAGAAGAAAATAAATATACTAATAATACCCAAATAACAATGAATTATACAGAAGGCATAGGTACTACTTCAGAAAAATCGGATAGCTCTATAAATAATTTAAAATTAAATATAAATGGACAAGTAGATAATCAAGGAAAATACAATTATCAAAAAATGGATTTATATGATTCAGAAAATAAAACATTATCATTAGAATATATTCAAAACAATAATGAATATGGAATTAGATTTTCTGACTTATTCAAGCAATTTACCATCGTAGAAAATTCTAATTTGGATGAATTGGTTACTAAATTACAAGAAAATAGTAATATTCCAAATATGCCAGATACAATAAATATAGAAAATGACTTTATAAAAGTATTAGAATTTTCCCAAGAAGAAATAGAAAATATCAAAAATAGATATGTAGAAATAATAGATAAAAACACAACAGAAGAAAATTTTTCAAAACAAAAAAATGGAACATTAACAATAAATGAACAAAATTTAAGAGCAAATGCATATATATTAACACTTACAAAAGAACAATTAAATGATTTATATATAAAAATACTAGAAGAATTAAAACAAGATGATATAATTTTAAGTAAAATAGATAAATTACAACAAAGTTTAGAAAAATACAATATAAACAATAATAAAAAAATATTAGATATTTTTAACGAATATTTAAACGAAACTATTGCAAATATAAACGAAATAAACATAGGTAATGATGAAGCTCAAATGGTAGTATGTGAAAGTAATGGACAAACAATAAAAACAACAATTCAAACACCAGATTATATGAATAATATAGAATATATTGACAATCGATATATACAAATAAACAATAGTAATGCAAAAATTGATAATTCATTAATTATAAGTAAAAATAATAATGAAATGAATATTGAATTTGATAATCAAGAAAGTAACAGTGAAAAAAATAGCAATAAAAAAAGTAAATATAATATAAACATAAAAAAAGAAGTACAAGACAATAAATGTAATAATATAATAAAATTATCATATGAGGATAATGCTAATATATTAGAAGCAAATATAAATGAAAATATAGAAATTGTAGATAACTTTGATGAAAAAATGGATTTAAATAATGAAAATAGCATAAAACTAAATGATTTAGGAACAGAAGAATTACAAAATTTGATTGCAACTATAAATCAAAGAACAAATGATACAAATTCAACAGTGCTTATCCCAATAAGAGATGAATTTTTAAGAATAGCTAAAAATATAGGATGGGTAAGTAAAGATGTGAATTTTAATGAAATAGGATTAACAAAAACAGAGATTGATAGATTTAATGCAAAATTTAAATTTTTACAAACAGAAAAAATAGAAGCAGAGGAAGTTGTAAATATTATAAACTCAATAAAAGAAAATATAATAGATGTCGAAACTTCATCAGAACAGCAATTTAAACTAAAATTAGATATGAATAACAACGATGAAGAAAAAGTAAATATTATATCTAATTATATAGCTGAATCTAAAGATGAATATAATATATTAATAGAATACAATCAAGAAAATGGATTAGCAGAATATGTAGTTATAAACAAAGCAGAAGACTAAGGATATTCCAAGGTTTTCTGCTTAATTTATTCTTGTGCCAATTTTACCTATGTAAAATTGTGTGCATCAGTATTGATTTTTTTGTTACAATTCACAGTCATATCAAGGATAATAATAGCAATAAATATAGTATTTTTCGACTCAATACATAATTCGAAAAATTCTAAATTAATTTTTTGGCACCCTTTCACTTAGTCTTCGCTTCGCTCAACGTGAACATTTTCCAAAAAATTAATAAAAAATTTCTAAAATTATTCCAATCACATTCAAAATACTATATTTATTGCTATTATTATCCTTGATATGGTTATGAATTGTAATCATTTTTCTAAAATGGAAAAAATTTTCATGAAAAATATCTTGACTTTGGATATTAAAGATGGTATTATATAAAAGTACCTTGCAAAAAATAAAAAATTCAAACTAAGTCAATAAAAAGTTAGATGAAAAATTACATTTATAAAAAATGATATTTTAATAAAACTTAATAATTATTTAAACAAAAAAGTTTAGGTTCAAAATAACTAAAAAATAGATTTTAATTACTTGATGAATTGAATAAAATAAATAATTATAGGAAGTCTAAAAAGAAAAATTTTAATTTTTATAAAAAAATTAAAAAAAAGTATTGACAAAGAAAAAAAGGTATAGTATAATGCGAAATGTCTCACAGAGAAAGGGGACATAAAAGTACATTGAAAAGTAAACAATAAAATCCTTTAGAGAAAAAACCTAAGCGGTAAATCTTGAAAAAGAAGTACCGATAAATTTTAAAAATTTTTAAGAATAAAAAGGAAGAAGTTTAAAAGAGCTTGAAAAAACTTTTAAGTAGATTTATAAAAATCAGAAATGATTTAAAATAAATTTAAAAATCGATTTTAATAAACAAATTTGCAAAAAAACCAGGATAAATTTAAAAGATAATATTTTCAATATAAAATATAATCTGATAGATTTTGAAAAGAAAAAAGCAAAGATGGATATAAAACGAAAAGAACAAGAGAGTTTGATCCTGGCTCAGGATAAACGCTGGCGGCGCACATAAGACATGCAAGTCGAACGGACTTAACCA
>CALXAB010000059.1 GCA_944386175.1 uncultured Clostridia bacterium | reverse complement strand
AAAGAAATGAAATTTGAAGGAGCAAGTGGAAAAACAATAACATATACATATATAGTAGAAGACGGAGATAACGGAGTTATCGGACTAGGAACAGGAGACAACTTTAAAGGTACAGTATATAATGTATCAGGAAAGAAAACAGACTTAACAAAAGTAGAAGAACAGGAAGGAAACAAAGAAGTAGTAGCAGATACAATAGCACCAGAAGTAGAAAAAATAGAAATAGTAGATAATAAAGGAAAATATAAAATAGGAGACGAAATAGAAATAAAAGTAACATTTACAGAAAAAATATACAGTAATGAAGATGCAGTAGGAATGATAGAAGATACAGTACCAGTATTAAATATGCAAATAGGAGAAGGAGAAATAAAAAATCCAAAAATAAAAACAATAGGAGAAAAAGAATTAACATATAGCTATGTAGTAGAAGCAAAGGACAGAGGAGAATTAAAAATAGATGAAGAAAAAGCATTTGACGGAACAAGAAATGTATATGAC
This sequence comes from uncultured Clostridia bacterium, assembly GCA_944386175.1. Lineage (GTDB taxonomy): Bacteria > Bacillota > Clostridia > TANB77 > CAG-508 > CAG-269. The sequence continues at coordinate 7,410 of CALXAB010000059.1, read as the reverse complement.
GAAGTAGGAAACAAAGGAGAAATAATAAAAGGTGTAGAAATAACAGGAGAAAAAGTAACAATAAATGAAGATCTAACAACAATAAAATTAAGTAAAGAAGAAACAACATTAGATTTAAACAAAACAAAAGAAGAAACAATAACAGCAACAACAGAACCAAAAGATGCTAAAATCACATGGAGTTCATCAGATGAAAAAGTAGCAACAGTAGATGAAAACGGAAAAATAACAGGAGTAGCAATAGGAGAAACAACAATAACAGCGACAGCAGAAGATGGAGGAATAGCAGAATGTATAGTAACAGTAAAAGATACAACAGATGGAGAAACAGAAGTAAAATTAAATAAAGAAAATATAGAATTAGACTTAGGAGGAACAAAGGAAGAACAACTAAGTGCGACAGTAACACCAAATGAATTAGAAGTAACATGGACAAGTAGTGATGAAAAAATAGCAAAAGTAGACGAAACAGGAAAAGTAATAGGAATAAAAGCAGGAACAGCAGAAATAACAGCAAAAGCAAAAGACGGAACAAAAGCAACATGTAAAGTAACAGTAACAGACGAAAAAGGAATAGCAAAAGAACCAGAAAAAATAGAAATGAATATAACAAATCCAACAATATCAATGGACAGAACAAAAGAGTTACAAATAGAAGTGAAGATAGAACCAGAAGGAAGCAATACAAATGTAAAACTAACATATAAAAGTAGTAATGAAAAAGTAGCAACAGTAGACGAAAATGGAAAAGTAACAATAAAAGAACCAGGAGAAACAATAATTTCAGTAATGACAGAAAATGGAAAAATAGCATTAACAAATCTAAATGTAGTAAAAACAATAGAAGAATCAGAAGGAAAAGATGCACTATTAGGAGATGTAACAAAAGATAAAAAAGTAGATTCAGCAGACCTATTAATGGTACAAAGATATAAAGCAATAGAAACAAGTGAAAAAACAAAAGTAAAACACCAAGACTGGAAAATACATGACACAGTATATCTACTAGGAGACATAGATGGAGATGGAATAATAGATACAACAGATATATTACAAATACAAAGATATATAGCATATCAAAAAAGTGAAACAGTAAAAGAAGAACATCCAGAATGGAATATAAATGCATAATTAATAAGAATAAAAAGATAATAGAAACGGTATAATGAAAGTTATATCGTTTTTATTTAACTAAAAAAGTTCATAATATGTATTTTTTAAAATATATATTATGAAGGGGATTATATGAAATTAGGTTTATGTTTAGCAGGTGGAGGAGTAAAAGGAGCAGCTCACATAGGAGCATTAAAAGCATTAGAAGAAAACAAAATAAAAATAGACTATATAGGAGGGACATCATCAGGTAGTATAGTTGCTTCTCTATATGCATGTGGATTTACAGCAGATGAAATATATAAAATATTTAAAAAATATTGTAAAAAAATAAAATATGTAGATTTTGTAAATATAATAAAATTAATATTAGGCGTGATATTCACAAGAAAAATAATAATAGATGGCTTAAATAGTGGTAGACAAATCGAAAATTTAATAAAAAAAGAATGCGATAAAAAAAGTATATATAACATTTCTGATATAAAAGTACCATTAGTTATACCAACTGTTGATATGTGTAATGGAGAATTAAAATGTTTTACTTCATGTAAATTTAGAAAAGATTTTTCAGATAATATAGTTTTTATAAATGATATAGAAATAGGAAAAGCTGTAAGGGCAAGTTGTAGTTATCCTGTGGTTTTTTCTCCATTTAAATATAAAAATACTCAGTTAATAGATGGAGGAATAAGAGAGAATATTCCATGGAAAGAATTAAAAATGTTAGGGGCTGAAAAAGTTATAAATGTAATTTTTGAAAGTGAAAAAGATGAATGCTATAATAAAAATATAATTGAAGTAGCAAGTAGATCAATAAATTTATTGTGTAGAGAACTTTCTAATTATGAACTTGATGGTTCTGATGATAATATTATAATAAAAAGTGGAAAAATAGGATTATTGGATATGAGCAAAATTGATGAATTATATAAATTAGGTTATCAGGAAACAAAAAAATATTTAAAAAAATTAAAATGAAAGAAATCGATGACTAAAAATAGCCATCGATTTTTATCTTTTTCATTGTTATAAAAACTACTTAAGTATACATAATTTGACATATTTAGGGTTCGCTTATTAAAACATTGATATTTTATCAAAATTTTATAATGAATTTATTATTTATTAATATTTAAAAAAGTTGGATTTTAAGCGTCATTTATGGCCTTTCTCGTTTGTTTGATAGTGTAAAATAAAGTGCATAAGTTTGGGGCTTATTTTGACCTGTAATAGGTATGGATTTTAGTATAGAAGGTATTTTTAAAATCACAATACTCTATTTTTTGGTGTACCATATTCTCTTTTCATAGCATCTATGGATATAATCCATTGTTTTCAAAATTTACATACATCTATTCCATTAATCAATTTACCGTATATAATGGCTTTTCTTAATGTACTTTCATTTAATCCCCATATATCAGTTGCATCACTAAAAGCCATTAAACCATCAAAAGGTGTAGTAATTGTTTTTCCATTATTAAATAACTCATCGCAAGAAATATCAATATCATCATTCCAGATTATCCCATATCCTCCAACATCAACCTCTACAGAATAGAATAATTCTTTATCTTTTAACTTAAAAAATCTTTTATTTTTTTCAATTAAATCTAGCATATTGTATATTTTAGTTATTCCTTCTGCAAATTGGATACTTAATTTATAATCTTGAAGTGGAGTTACATTTTTAATCTTATGAAACATAATTATTCCCCCTTTTAATTATTTATTCTAGAGGTTTGATATTTTTAAAATTAACTTTAATTATTTAATAATGAAGATTTTTTATCAGTGTTTTTATTATCAGTATTTTCCATTTCTAAAGCTTTTATATGTTTTTCTTTTTCCTTCAAGTTATCCTTAGCAACAGTCATTAATAGTTTAATTCTATTAGTTTGATTAGTTTCGCTAGCACCAGGATCGTAATCTATAGGAGAAATATTTGCATCTGGATATATACTTCTAATAGTTTTAATAACACCCTTACCAACGACGTGATTAGGTAAACAAGCAAAAGGTTGAACACATACAATATTAGGAATATCGTTTTCAATATATTCAATCATTTCAGCAGTTAAAAACCAACCTTCACCCGTTTGATTTCCTATTGATAATACATCTTTAACTTTACTTTCTAAATGCCAGATATCACATGGTTGTAAATATCCTTTTTTAGAATTTGCTAATGCAATTTTTACATCTTTTTCTAATAAATCAATTAATTTTATTGCTACTTTCATTAATTTAGAAGATGTTTTATTTGTATTTAATAAATTATTAAATGTTATTTTATGTGTTGCCATGAATTTTACAAAGCCCATAAAGTCTGGCAATATTACTTCTGCGCCTTCTTGTTCTAGTAACTCTGCAACATAGTTATTTCCAAAAGGATGGTATTTTATTAATACTTCTCCAACTATTCCTACACGTGGTTTTTCTTTAGAAAAATCTAATTCTATTTCTTCAAAATCATTTACAATATCATATATACTTTGTTTAAATTCTTTATTAGAAGATTTTTGTAGCAATTTTTTGCATTTCTCCATCCAAGTATCAAATAGTTTTTGAGTTTCACCTTTATTAACTTCATAAGCTCTATTTCTAGTTAACATTTTTTGTAATAGATCTCCATATATTACAGTTTTTAATAATCTTTCAATTAAAGGAACTGTAAGTTTAAATCCAGGCATTTTTTCCATACCAACTATATTAAATGATATTACAGGTATATTTGCAAATCCTGCGTCTTTTAGAGCTTTTCGTATAAATCCTATATAATTTGTAGCTCTACATCCGCCACCTGTTTGAGACATAATTAAAGCTGTTTTATTTAAGTCATATTTTCCAGATTGAAGAGCTTCAATCATTTGACCAGTTACTAAAATGGATGGATAACATGCGTCATTATTTACATATTTTAAGCCAGTTTCAACTGTTTTTTGAGTACAATCTTTTAATAGTTTTATGTTATATCCACAAGATTTTACTGCACTTTCTAATAAATCAAAATGTATAGGAGCCATTTGAGGCATAAGAATTGTGTATTCATCTCTCATTTCTTTTGTAAATATTTTTTTATTGATTCCGTAGTCTCCGTCTGCCTTTTCTTGTAGTTTTTCTTTTTCTCTTTTTTTCATACTAGCAAGTAATGAACGAATACGAATTCTTACTGCTCCTAAATTATTTACTTCGTCTATTTTTATTAATGTGTACATTTTGTTATAACTTGACAATATTTCTTCGACTTGGTCTGTTGTTACTGCGTCTACACCACAACCAAAAGAATTTAATTGTACTAATTCTAAATTATCATGTTTTCCTACAAAGTCAGCTGCTGCATATAGTCTTGCATGATATACCCATTGATCAACAACTCTTAAAGGTCTTTTGGCTTCTGTTTTATCAGATATACTGTCTTCTGTTAATACGCATAATCCTAAAGATGTAATTAGTGTGTCTATACCATGATTAATTTCTGGGTCAACATGATAAGGTCTTCCAGCTAATACAATTCCTTTTAAATTGTGTTCTTCAATATATTTTACTGTTTCTGCACCTTTTTGTCTTATATCTTTTTTACAATTTTGATATTCTTCTTCTGCCTTATCTACAGCCATATTTAATTCTGATTTTGTAAATTTATATTGTTTAAATTCGTCTAATTCTAAAACTTTTTTTACAAGGTTTTTCTTGTCAAAAGGTAAGAAAGGATTTATAAATTTAATTTCTGGATTTTTTAATCCTTCAACATTGTTTTTTAGAACTTCAGAATATGATATTACAATAGGACAATTGTAATGGTTATCTGCTTTTTCATATTCTTTTCTTGAATATGGCATACATGGGTAGAAAATAGTTTTAATTCCTTGCTGTAATAGACTTTCAATATGTCCATGCGAAAGTTTAGCAGGATAACAAACAGATTCTGAAGGCATTGATTCCATACCTTTTTCATATGTTGCTCGAGTACTTTTTTCAGAAAGTATAACTCTAAATCCTAGATTTGTTAAAAATGTAAACCAAAATGGGTAATCTTCATACATATTTAAAACTCTAGGTATTCCTATAGTTCCTCTTGGTGCATCTTTTTCTTCTAATGGTTTATAATTAAATATTCTTTCAAATTTGTATTGTATTAAATTTGGTAATGGTTCAGATTTAGTAACAATTCCAGCACCTTTTTCGCAACGATTACCAGATACATGTATTTGACCATTACTAAATTTGTTTATTGTTAATTTACAATGGTTTTCACATCTATTACAACGAGTATGTGTAACTTTAATTTCTAATTTATCAATTTCTTCAGATCTTAAAATTGTAGAAACATGTTCCATATCAAGATTTGCTTCATATTGTTCTTTTGCTAAAAGAGCCATTCCATATGCACCCATAAGACCTGATATATCTGGTCTTATTACATTTTTACCAACTATTAATTCAAAAGCTCTTAAAACAGCGTCATTGTAGAATGTACCACCTTGGACTACAATATGATCTCCTAGGGTTTCAACATCTCTAACTTTCATAACTTTTTGTATAGCATTTTTTATAACAGAATATGAAAGACCACTAGAAATATCTCCAACTGAATAGCCTTCTTTTTGTGCTTGTTTGATTTTTGAGTTCATAAATACAGTACATCTTGAACCTAAATCAACAGGACGTTTAGCTTTTATTGCTTCTTTTACGAATTCGGAAATATCCAAATTTAAACTTTTGGCAAATGTTTCTATAAAAGAGCCACAACCAGAAGAACAAGCTTCATTTAACATTATATTGTCTATAGAACCATTTTTCATTCTGATATATTTCATATCTTGACCACCGATGTCTACAATACTTGTAACATCTGGTTCAAAAGTTTTAGCGGCTGTATAATGTGCAATAGTTTCTATTTCATTTAAATCAACATTTAGGGCTGTTTGAATTAGCTTTTCTCCATAACCTGTTACTCCACTGTATCTTAAAGTAGCTTTTTCAGGTAAAATTTTATACAACTCTTTTAACATTGCCATAACACTTTTTAAAGGATTACCTTCATTACTTCCATATAAAGAATAAAGTAATTTTCCATTTCTATCAATCAAAACAATTTTAGTTGTAGTAGAGCCAGCGTCAATTCCTAAATAACAATCTCCTGAATAATTCTCTATATTTGCTTTTTCAACTTTGGCTTTGTTATGTCTTTCTTTAAATCTTTCATATTCGTCTTTTGTTTTAAATAGAGGATCTAAAGGATGAGACGTATTATCATGTGAATTTCTTAAATTTTCTATTTTTTGTTCCAACTCAGTTGTTGTGATAACATCTGTATCAAAAGAATCTAGGGCTGCACCTTTTGCAACTAAAAGATGAGCTTCTTCAGGTACAATAATTTCATCATCTTTTAAATGTAATGTTTCAATAAATCTTGTTCTTAATTCAGATAAATAATTTAATGGACCTCCAAGAAAAGCTACATGTCCTCTAATAGGGCGTCCGCAAGCTAAACCACTAATAGTTTGATTAACAACTGCTTGAAAAATAGAAGCAGAAATGTCTTCTTTAGCTGCACCTTCATTAATTAAAGGTTGAATGTCAGTTTTAGCAAAAACTCCACAACGTGAAGCTATTGGATAAATTGTATTATAATTTTTTGCAAGTTCATTAAGACCAGCCGTATCTGTATGTAATAAAGAAGCCATTTGATCTAAAAATGCACCTGTTCCACCAGCACATGTACCATTCATACGCTGTTCAATAGATTGATCAAAATAAATAATTTTAGCATCTTCTCCACCTAACTCAATAACAACATCAGTTTTAGGAATATACTTTTCAACAGCACGTTTACAAGAAACAACCTCTTGAATAAAATCAACTCCCAAAAATTTAGCAGCAGACATTGCACCAGACCCCGTAAGAGCCAGTGTAAATGAATTAGAAGGATACATTTTAAGTAAACTTTCCAAAACATTGCAAACAGTATTCTTAGTATCTGAAAAATGTCTTTTATAATCTTTATAAATAGTATTTTTATTATCATCCATAACTATAATCTTAACAGTTGTAGAACCAACGTCAAGACCAACATGTAAAATATTATCCATTACAAAAACTCCTTTTTTGCACATAATTTTTTAGTATCTAACACCTTAATTTTATACGGAAAACAGCATTTTGTCAAATGGAAAATATTAGGGGACGTTCCTTTAATCCCGAAAATTAGGGACAGTAGGGACGGACCTTGAGATTGCCATTGGGAAGGGGCTATTTTTGCCAAAGGGGACGGGCTATTTTGGCACACTT
>CALXAB010000058.1 GCA_944386175.1 uncultured Clostridia bacterium | reverse complement strand
TTGAAGGAACGTCCCCTAGATCCTAAGTGTGCCAAAATAGCCCGTCCCTAATGGCAATCTCAAGGAACGTCCCCTAGTCTCTTAGTTCTGCATTTAATTTTTCTTTTAATCCTTCTAATATTTTGCTAATTGCTTTATTAATCTCTTCATCTGTTAAAGTTTTTTCTAGATTTTCAAATATTAGAGAATATGTTATACTTTTTTTATTCTCATCAATTCCCTTTCCTGTATAGACATCAAAGGCATTTACTTGTTTTAACAAATTACCTCCAGATTGTTTTATAACTTCTTCAAGCTCTTTTGATTTTACCTCTTTATCTACTAACACAGCAATATCTTTCTTTACACTAGGATATTTTGAAATCTCTTTATATTTCATTTTTGTATTTTTTAGTTTTAATAATAAATCCAAATCTATTTCAAATACATAAATATCATCTTTTGTCATTACTGGATGTACTTTTCCTATTACTCCAATTTGTTTGTTATCAACATAGATAATTGCTGATTGTCCTGGATGTAGTTCATCTGGTAATTTGTCTTCATCTATTTTCATTTCATATTTTTCTAAGTAACCTAAATAATTTAATACTTCTTCTAATATTCCTTTTAAGATATAAAAATCTACGTTTCTTTCATTTCCTATGCCAAGATAATATGAACCTGCCATTAGTACAGCTAGTTTATTGCTTTCACCATATTCTTCACCTTTTTTGTAAAATGTTTTTGCTATTTCAAATATAGAAACATCTTTGTTACTTCTTGCTTTATTGCTTTCATATACTTTCATTAATGATGGAATGATACTATGTCTTAATGTATTTCTATCTTCTGACATAGGATCTAATAAAGAAACTATTTCAGTATTGTCTTTTGTAAACTGTTTTGCTTCTTTGTCATTAACTAAAATATATGTTAAGGTTTCATTTAAACCTAGATCAACTAATTTATTTTTTAATTCTCTTGTAGTCTTGTCATAACTTCCTGCATTTGTTGTTGATGGTAATTTACTTTTTATTTTGTTTGCTCCATAAATACGTATTATTTCTTCTATTAGATCTTCTTTAATATTTACATCTATTCTTCGTGTAGGAATTGATACTTCAAGTATTTGATCATTTTCTTTTAATTTATATCCAAATCCAAGCCTTCTTAGTGCATCTAAAGTTTCTTTTTCAGGAATAACATCTCCTGCTACTTCTTCAATTTTAGCCAAACTTATTTTTATTTTTTTATCCTCTAACTCTGATACATCATATTTTGCTATTCCTCCAACAACTTCTCCTTGTGCATATTTTTCTAGCATATGACATGCTCTTTTTAATGCCATATATGTTCTGTTAGGATCTAATCCTTTTTCAAACCTATTACTTGCTTCACTTCTTAAAATTTTCTTAGATGTTTTCCTTATCTTTATAGGATCAAAAATAGCTGCTTCTATTAATACATTTTTTGTATCATCAGTAATTTCTGTATCTAGTCCTCCCATTGTTCCTGCTAATCCTATTGCTCTTTCACCATCAGAGATAACAATATCATCTTCTGAAAGTATCCTTTTTTTACCATCTAATGTTGTAAGTTCTTCTTTCTCTTTTGCCATTCTAACTTCTAATTGTCCCTTTAATGTATCTGCGTCATAAAAATGTAATGGTTGACCTGTTTCTAACATAACATAATTACTTATATCTACAACATTATTTATAGGTCTTATTCCTGAAGCTATTAATCTATTTTTTATGAATAGAGGGCTTTCTTGTATTTTTATATTTTTTACTTTTTTTGTTAATAAAATTGGACAATTTTTTGTTTTAACCACAGCTTTAAATGTATCATTTATGTCTTCCTCATTTTCTGTATATGACAAATCCATTTCTTTTACTTTTTTATCATATATTGCACCAAGTTCATATGCCATACCAAGTATGCTTAATAAATCTCCTCTGTCTGCTGTTAATTCGAAGTCAATAATTTCATCATCCATTTGTAAATATTTTATTGGATCTTCTCCTATTGGTGCTTCTTCTGGTAATTCATGAATTCCTATTTTATCTACTTCTGATAAAAATTTATGCTCTAATCCTAATTCTTCCATAGAACATAACATTCCATTTGATTCTTGACCTCTAATTTTTTGTTTTTTTATTGTAATCCCTGGTAATTTTGTTCCATTTAAGGCTACTATAACTTTTAAACCTTTTCGTACATTTGGAGCTCCACAAACTATATTTAATATTTCTGTGCCTACGTCCACTTTGCATAAATTTAAGTGATCAGAGTCTGGATGTTTTTCACATTCTTTTACTTCTCCTATTATTAAATTTGTTGCATTTATTAATTTGTAAACATCATCATATTCATTTCCAACATCTGTCATATCTTCAGCTATTTTATGAACATCTTCATCTATATCTACATAGTCTTTTACAAAATTCATACTTAACTTCATTTTGATATACCTTCCTTTCCTTGTAAAAATTTCTAATACCATAAACATTTATAATCTAATTTTAAATAACTTTTAATTTCTATCACATTTGTCAAATTGATTTAAAAATCTAACATCATTTTGATAAAGTAATCTAATATCTGGAATATCATATTTGAACATTGCTAATCTGTCTAATCCTACCCCTATTGCAAATCCACCATATATTTCTGGGTCATATCCATTAGCTCTTAATACATTTGGATGTACCATGCCAGACCCTAATATTTCAATCCAGCCAGTTTGCTTACATAAATTACAACCTTTTCCTTTACATTTAAAACATGTTACATCTACTTCATAAGATGGCTCTGTAAATGGAAAATAACTTGGTCTTAAACGTATGTCTAAATCTTCTCCTAACATTTTTCTAACAAACATTTCTAAAGTTCCTTTTAAATCTGCTACTGAAATATTTTTATCTATTACTAAACTTTCTACTTGATTGAATTGATGTGAATGTGTTGCGTCATCATCTCTTCTATATGTTTTTCCTGGACAAATAATTCTTATAGGTGTTTTTTCTTTATTATCTTCCATTGTTCTTGCCTGCATAGAAGATGTTTGAGTTCTTAATAAATATTCTGATGTAATGTAAAATGTATCTTGCATATCTCTTGCTGGATGTCCTTTTGGGATATTTAATCTTTCAAAACAGAATTCGTCTGTTTCTAATTCTGGTCCAGATACAACATTATATCCCATAGATACATATATATCTTCTACTTCTTCTGTGATTCTTGTTAAAGGATGTTTGCTTCCTCTTTTTACTTTTATACTTGGAAGTGTTATATCTATTTTTTCTGTTTCTAATTTTTTTGTTAATTCTTCTTTTGCAAGTGCTTTTTCTTTTTCTTTAATTAGCTGTTCAATTTCTTTTTTTACCTGATTTATTAATCCTCCCATTACTGGTCTTTCTGACTTTGGTAAAGTACTAATCTCTCTTGATGCAACTGTTAATTCGCTTTTTTTACCAGAATATTTTACTCTTATTTCCTCTAGTTGTCTTAAATCTGTAGCTTTTTCGACTTCGCTTATAGCATTTTTCCTGATTTGCTCAATTTGTTCTTTCATTTTTTACCTCCTTATTTTTATTGTTTTTATATAATAGGAAACACTATGAAACTTTAAGTTATTTAGGCTCAAAGTGAAAATAAACAATTTTTATTTTCAAAAAGAAATATAATATTAATTAATTTTATTTCCTATCAAAAAAAGCAATTATCCTATAATAGGACGATTGCTTGATAATCGTGGTACCACCTAATTTTATTAACTTCTTCTATATGAAATTAACCTCATTTTGCTATAACGGGCTTTCCCGCTTCTATCTACTTAAATTTTATATTTTAAAATATTTATAAATTTTGTTCAATAAAAGACCTAAAAAGTGAAAATTCAATTTAATTGGTATAATATAGATTTACAGCCATTGATCTATACTCTCTTTTATACTTGTTTATTAAATCTACTTTGCTTTTTTAAAGGTTTTATATCTAATTTTAATTTTTAAGTTTTTATAACATATAATATGCTTTATTTTTTTATATGTTTATAATTGGTGCGGATGAAGGGACTCGAACCCCCACGTCGTTGACACTGGTTCCTAAGACCAGCGCGTCTACCAGTTCCGCCACATCCGCGTTTTGTTGACAATATATATATTATCATATTATTATAATTCTTGTCAATAATAAATAATATAATTTTATAAAAATTTGTAAATTTGTAAATTGTTTTCTATATATTAAAATATATTATTATTCCACCTACAATTGCTACTATAAAACCTATAAGTTTTAATCCTGTAGAACCTTCATTTTGATCACCAAATCCAAAAAATTTTTTTGTTATTATTCGTGCATCATATATTAAAATTATTCCTGTTAGAAGTAATATTGCTCCTATAAGCTTTAAAATTATTTGCCCCATTTTATCAACATCCTTTTTATTATTTCATATTTATAATACTATGATATAATAGAAAAGTCAAGATATTCAAAATGAATATCTTGACTTGAGGAATTATCCCTCCTCGCTGAAATCGATGAACTTTTTTGCATAATACTTTACAGTATTTGCAATAACTTTTCCGTTATAAAGTTCATCAGGAAGATTTTTGCATTCATGCAGTTCCTCTTCCAAATTGTTGAGTTCACTTTCTATGCCACGTGGCATAAAAGCTCGCCCTTTATGCTTTTTGAAAAGTTTCAGAAAGATTTGTTCTCCTTCCCGAACTTTTGTTATAATTTGGTCCATTTTTTCCTCCGGATATTTTATTTTCCGGCAAATCATTGCAACTAGCAATAATTTGATTGAATATGGCAGTTCCAAATCACAACACATCTCCTCCACTTTCTCAAAAAGCAATTCATCTTTAAGCATTTCTTCCTCCTTTGCCCCAATTCGGGGGTCTTTTGTAAAACATTAACTTTTAGCTACACTTTAATTTTATCATAATTTACATAATTTTTCAAATTTTTATACATAAGTAGCAAATTTATTTACAAAAATTAGTTTTTTTATATAACAGCACAAAGAAAAAATATTAAAATTATAAAAACTACTTTACATTAAATTTACTAAATATAGAACACCTCATAATCAAATATTTTTTTATTAAATCTCTATTCTTTTTATGAATTTATCTTTTATTAAGTCTTTAAACATCTTATTTTTTTCTTGTTCTAGTTTAGGGTCTTCATCCATAATTGTAATTGCTTCATTTTGTACAATCTTTAGGATTGGCATATCTTCAAATAAATTAGCAATTTTAAATTCTGGTATTCCATGTTGCATAGTCCCAAAAAAGTCGCCTGATCCTCTTAATTCTAAATCTTTTTCAGAGATCTTAAATCCATCATTTGTTTCACACATTACTTTCATTCTTTTTCTTGCTGTTTCACTTTTTGCTTCACATTTTAATATACAATATGACTGATATTCTCCTCTTCCAACTCTACCTCTCAATTGATGTAAAGCTGCTAGCCCAAATCTTTCTGCATTTTCTATAACCATTATATTAGCATTTGGAACATCAACTCCTACTTCTATAACTGTAGTAGATATTAAAATATTTATTTCTCCTTTTTTGAATTTTTCCATTATTTCGTCTTTTTCTTTTTGCTTCATTTTACCATGAATATATTGGACATTATATTGTGGAAATACTTCTGTTTTATATTCTTCATATAATTTTTCTACAGATTTTAAATCTAGTTCTTCATTTTTTTCAACTAGTGGACATACAATATATGCTTGTCTTCCTTCATTTACTTGTTTTTTAATAAAATTATTTACCCTTTCAGACATACCTTTTTGTACTGCAAAAGTTTGTATCTCTTTTCTATTAGGTGGTAATTCATCAATTATTGAAATATCTAGGTCTCCATATAAAATTAGTGCCAAAGTTCTTGGTATTGGAGTTGCTGTCATTACTAAAACATCTGGATTATTCCCTTTTTCAACTAATGTTGATCTCTGTTTTACTCCAAATCTATGTTGCTCATCTGTTACAACTAATCCTAGATTTTTAAATTCTACATTTTCTTGTAATAGTGCATGTGTTCCAATTAATATATCTATTTCGCCATTTTTCAATTTTTCTAATATTTGTTCTTTGTTTTTTTTCGTTATGGCAGATATTAATAATTCACATTTAATATTCATTTTATTAAATATTTTTTGAAAATTTTCTAAATGTTGTATAGACAATATTGCTGTAGGTGCAATTATTGTAGCCTGATACCCACTTCTAACAGCTTTAAATGCAGCACACATTGCTACTACGGTTTTTCCTGAACCTACATCTCCTTGTAATAATCTGTTCATTGATTTTTCAGATTCCATATTTTCGTCTATTTCTTCTAATACTCTTAATTGGGCTTTTGTTAATTTGAATGGTAACTCATTTATAATATCTGACATTTTTACATTTTTATCAAATGCTATTCCTTTATAGTCATTTATATAGTTATTTTTTAATTGTAATAAAGCTAGTTGAGTTGTTAATAATTCCTCAAATACTAATCTAAATCTAGCATTTTTAAAATCTTCAAAAGTTTCTGGAAAATGTATCTTTTCTATTGCTGTATTTATATCCTGTAATTTATATTTTTCTAAAAGATACTTTGGTAAAGTTTCTTTTAAATTCCCTTTAACCTCTTTTATTCCGTTTTCTATTATTTTTCTAATAGTGTTTTGTGAAAGTTGATATGTAAGAGGATAAATTGGAATTATTTTACCTGTATTCTTTGTACTATGTATTTCATCAAATACTGGAGACATCATAGAGACTGCCCCATATTTATTACTTATCTTTCCATAAAACCTATATTTTTCTCCTATTTTGAACATATTTTTTAAATAACTTTGATTAAACCACGTAATTGTTGCTGTCATTGTTTCATCTCTTACTATTAATTTTTGCATATTTTTACCTTTTAGTCTTATTTCAGAAATTTTACTACAAGCTATAGCTTCAATTGTAGTTTCTTCTCCTTCCATACACTCTGCCAATGCTTTTGGTTTTCCTCTGTCTTCGTATGTTCTTGGGTAATATGTAATTAAATCCTGTAATGTAAATATATTTAATTTATTTAATAATTTTACTCTATTAGGTCCTACTCCTTTAACATATTTTACATCTTTTTCTAAATCCATTTACTTCTCCTATAGGGAAATAGGAACACCCTTTTTTTCCCTAAAAAATTTTTCTTGGGAAAAGAATATCACTATTTCCCTACTTTTTCAAGCTTAAAATCTATTGCGTCTGCACTTACTAATTTAAATTCTATATCAAAGTGTTTTCCTGTAACAGCTTCATTTATTGCTAAACTGTGTAGATGCCCATAATAACATTTTTTTATATTATATTTTTTTAATATTTCTATAAATTCATTTGTCTCGTTTTTTATTATCTGGGCATTTGTTATTGGTGGATAATGCATAAATACAATAATTTCTTTATTTTCACCATATTTTTTTATTCCATCTTGTATTGATAACTCTAACCTTATTTGTTCTCTTTTTAATAACTTCTCATCGTCTTTTTCTTCTCCTTGCCCCCATCCTCTTGTACCTGCTATTACTATATTATCAAATTCATATGCATTATTATATATAAAATCAATATTTTTAAAATTATTTTCATCTAAAAAATTCCTCATACTTGTTAATGTATTCCACCAATAATCATGATTTCCTTTTAATAATAGTTTTCTTCCTGGTAAGTTATTTAGATATTCAAAATCTTTATATGTATCTTCTAAATATGTAGCCCATGAAAAATCTCCTAGTAAAACTACTAAATCATTTTCTGTTACTTTTTTTATCCAATCTATTTTTATTTTTTCTTCATGATTTTTCCACTTATCTCCAAAAATATCCATTGGCTTGCTTTTTTCAAATGATAGGTGTAAATCTCCTATTGTATATATTGACATCGTATTTCTCCTTTTTTAGGGGACGTTCCTTTAATCCCGAAAATTAGTGCCAAAGGGGACGGGCTATTTTGACAACTAGGGGACGTTCCTTTAATCCCTAAAATTCGGGATAATAGGACG
>CALXAB010000057.1 GCA_944386175.1 uncultured Clostridia bacterium | reverse complement strand
ATAAAAAGCTATTTTATATTAGAATTATTAATGCATTAATATATCTCTATAGTAAATATTTAATCATATATTTTTAGCGCTGTCAATAGTAAAATTAAATTTTGTAGTAAATTTTTAGTTTAGCATTATACTTATTAGTTAAGTTGCTGTTATATTATCTTTAGTAATTTATAAATCTTTTTTACAATATTATAAATGCAATTTCTATAATGTAAAAAGGACTTTTCACTAAGACAAAAAGTCTACATTGGAAAAGCCACTCTTGTTCTATATTAGGAAAATCATAGAACAAATAAATATTAAGTTTTATAATTTGTTCTGTTATAAAAATTTTGTTATATCTTTAATTCCACTATAATTATTTATTAATTAATCTTAATGTTTCTTTTGCAATCATCAATTCTTCATTTGTTGGGATAACATATATTTTTACATTAGAATTGTCTTTAGATATTATTTTTTCTTCTCCTCTTGTTTTATTTGCTTCTTCATCAATTTCTACTCCCATAAATTTTAATTGTTCACAAATTCCTTTTCTTATATTTACTTGATTTTCTCCAACTCCTCCTGTAAATATTATATAATCTACTCCATTCATTGCTACTGCATATTTTGCAATATAGCTTGATACAGAATATTTAAAAACTTGCATTGCTATATCTGCTTGTTCATCACCTTCATTAGCTGCTTGTTCTATTACTCTAAAATCTGGTGCTAATCCTGAGATTCCAGCAACACCTGATTCTTTATTTAATATATTTTCCATTTGTTCTGCTGATAATTTATCTTTTTTCATAATATATATTAATATTGAAGGATCTAAATCCCCACTTCTTGTTACCATTGGTATCCCTCCAAGTGGTGTTAGTCCCATACTTGTATCTAAAGATTTTCCGCCATTAACTGCGCATATACTTGAACCTTGACCTAAATGGCATGTTACTATTTTTAAGTCTTTAATATCTTTATTTTCAATTTCAGCTAATCTTTGTGATACATACATATGTGATGTTCCATGTGCTCCGTATTTTCTTATTCCATATTTTTTATAATATTCATATGGTATTGGATATATATATTTCTCCTTTGGCATTGTTTGATGAAAAGTTGTATCAAATACTGCTACCATAGGCTTTCCTTGCATAACTTTTTGACAAGCCTTCATTCCTAAAACTGCTGCTGGATTATGTAATGGTGCAAATTCTCCACATTTTTCTATATTATTCATAACTTCTTCATCAATTAACACAGAATTCTTAAAAAATTCTCCTCCATGTACTACTCTATGTCCTATTGCTTCTATTTCATCTAGGCTATCTATAACTTTATATTCTGGATTTGTTAATTGTTTTAATGTAAATTCTATTGCTTCTGTATGATTATATACAGGATTTTTTATTTCTATTTTTTGTCCATTTACTTTGTGTGTAATAAAAGCTTCTTGCTCTCCTATTCTCTCATATTTACCTGAAGCTAATACTTCTTCTGTATCCATGTTTATTAATTGGTATTTTAGTGATGAACTGCCACAATTTAATACTAATACTTTCATTTATTTTTATCCTCCCTTTTTAGACATTAAAATTTTTCAATATCCCATCCATGATTATTTTTTTACCATTCACTTGGTCCATATTATATTTCTAATTATTTTACTAATTTTAGTGTTTCTCTTGCTATTACCACTTCTTCATTTGTAGGCACAACATATATTTTTACTTTAGAATCTGGTGCTGATATTTCTATTTCTTCTCCTCTTATTTTATTCTTTTCTGTATCTATCTTTACTCCTAAAAATTGTAATTGTTCACATATAGCTTCTCTTGAAAGTGGTCCTTTTTCTCCAACTCCTGCTGTAAATGTAAGTACATCTATTCCATTCATTGCTACTGCACATCTAGCAACATAACAAGCTACTAAATAGTGGAATACATCTAAGGCTAACTGTGCATGGTGTCCTCCTGCTTGTGCTTCTACTTCTATATCTCTAAAATCTACTGATACGCCAGAAATACCATAAACTCCTGATTCTTTATTTAAAATAAAATTAATATCATCTGGAGTAAGTTTTTCTTTGTTCATAAGATATGTTATAACTGAAGGATCTAAATCTCCACTTCTTGTTCCCATTGGTACTCCTCCTAGTGGTGTTAAGCCCATACTTGTTTCTACCGACTTTCCTTCTTTTATGGCACATACACTTGCCCCTTGACCTAAATGACAATTTACTATTTTTAAATCTTTAATATCTTTTTTCATTATTTCTGCAACTCTTGAAGATACATATTGATGTGACATTCCGTGTGCACCATATTTTCTTACACCA
Source organism: uncultured Clostridia bacterium (assembly GCA_944386175.1). Taxonomy (GTDB): domain Bacteria; phylum Bacillota; class Clostridia; order TANB77; family CAG-508; genus CAG-269. Next base: position 6,126 of record CALXAB010000057.1, on the reverse strand, counting down.
TATTTCTTATAATATTTATATGGTATTGGATAAATATATTTTTCCTTTTCAATAGATTGGTGAAATGCTGTATCAAATACTGCTACCATTTTCATATTTGGCACTACTTTTTTACATGCTTCCATTCCTAAGATACTTGCTGGGTTGTGTAATGGTGCTAAATCAACACATTCTCTAATTCCTTCTATTACATCATCATTTATTAATACTGCTTCTTTAAACTTTTCTCCTCCATGTACTACTCTATGACCTATTCCTCCTAATTCATCCAAACTTTTTAAAACTCCATAATGTGTATTAGTTAACCTATCTAGTACAAATTCTATTGCTTTTTCGTGATTTTTTGCTGCATGCTCAAATTTGTGTTTTTCTCCATTAACTTTATGTGTTAAAAATGAATTAGGTTGCCCTATTCTTTCAAAATATCCTTTTGCTAATACTTCTTCTGTATCCATATCAATTACTTGATATTTTAATGATGAACTTCCTGAGTTTAATACTAATATTTTCATAAATACCTCCTTAATGGATTATAGCGAAATATGTTGAAATTCCATCTTATCCACTTAAATATATTTGGACTTTGTCCTTTAAATTTAATTACTTTGTGCTTGTACAGCTGTTATGGCTATTACTCCTGCAACATCTATACTACTACAACCTCTTGATAGATCATTTACTGGTTTTGCAATTCCTTGACATAATGGTCCATATGCTTCAGCTTTTCCAAGTCTTTGTACTAATTTATATCCTATATTTCCTGCATTTAAATCTGGAAAAATTAATACATTAGCTTCACCTTTTAATTCACTTGTTGGTGCTTTCATTTTTGCTATTTCTGGTATTATTGCTGCATCTAATTGTAATTCTCCATCAACTTTTAAATTTGGTGCTTTTTCTTTTACTGCTTTTGTTGCATCTATTACTTTTTGAGTTGATTCAGATTTTGCACTCCCATGTGTTGAATATGAAAGCATTGCCACTTTAGGTTCTTTTTGTACTAATTGCTTAAAACTTTTGCTTGATGAGATTGCAATTTCTGATAGTTCTTCTTGTCCTGGGTTTTCATTTAATCCTGCATCACCAAAAATAAATGTTCCATTTTCTCCATATTCACAATTAGGAACTACCATAACAAAAAATGCTGAAACTAATTTTGTATCTGGTGCTGTTTTTAATATTTGTAATGCTGGCCTTAATGTATCAGATGTAGAATGTATCGCTCCTGAAACTAATCCATCTACTTTACTCTCTTCATCTTTTAACATTAACATTCCAAAATATACTGGATCTTTTACAAGTTCTTTAGCATTTTCTATAGTCATTCCTTTATTTTTCCTTAATTCATATAATAAATTTACATATTTGTCATAATCTGGACTATTATTGGGGTCTATTATTTTTGCTCCATCTATATTTACATTATTTTGTTTAGCTTTTTCTTCTATTTTTCTTTTATCACCTACTAATATAATATTAGCATATTTTTCATTTAATACTATTTCTGTTGCTTTTAATATTCTAATATCTTCTGCTTCTGGCAAAACTATTGTCTTTATTTGTTGTTTTGCTCTCTCTTTTATTTCATCTATAAATGACATTTTGCAAATCCTCCTTTTTGTTTTTTACATTATATCTATATTTCTTAAAAAATACAAGTATTTTTTTGACTTTTATACACAATCAAAAAAAGGAAGAGTATTTACTTTTCCTTATAAATGTAAAACTCTTTCTTTTATTTCTTTTGTTTTTCCAACATTCCAGAAGTTTTCTCCCAAATATCCACATGTTCTTCTTGTTACATTCATTTTATTTTTATCTGTATTTCCACATTGTGGACATTCCCATTCTAGATTATCATTTATTATAATCTCTCCATCAAATCCACATACATGGCAATAATCTGATTTTGTATTAAATTCTGCATATTGGATATTATCATATATAAATTTTACAACTGATTCCATTGCATCTAAGTTGTGTTGCATATTTGGTATTTCTATATATGATATTGCTCCACCTGAAGATATTTTTTGGAATTCACTTTCAAATGATAATTTTGAAAATGCATCTATTTTTTCTCTTACGTCTACATGATATGAATTTGTATAGAAACCTTTATCTGTTATATCTTTTATTTCTCCAAACTTTTCTTTGTCAATTCTTGCAAATCTATAACATAAGCTTTCTGCTGGTGTTCCATATAATGCAAATCCTATATTTGTTTCTTTTTTCCATTGTTCTATTTTTTCTCTTAGTTTTTTCATAACTCTTAAAGCAAAGTCATGTCCTTCTTTAGTTGTATGTGATACTCCTTTCATTGCTTTTGTTACTTCATATAAACCTATGTATCCAAGTGATATAGAAGAATATCCTCCATATAATAGTTTGTCTATTTTTTCTCCTGGTTTCAATCTTGCTATTGCTCCATATTGCCAGTGAACTGGACTTATATCTGATGTTGTTCCAAGTAATGCATAATGTCTGCACATAATTGCTTCAAAACATAACTCTAATCTTTCATCTAGTAATTTCCAGAATTTATCTTCGTCTCCATCTGCTATAATTCCTATTTGTGGTAAGTTTATACTAACAACTCCTTGGTTAAATCTTCCTTCAAATTTATAGTTTCCATTTTCGTCTTTCCATGGTGATAAGAAACTTCTACATCCCATTGGGCTAAATACATTTCCTTCGTAATTTTCTCTCATTTTCTTTGCTGATATGTAGTCTGGATATAGTCTTTTTGATGAGCATTTTACAGCTAATTTTGTTAAATAATCATATTTTCCACCTTTTAAACAATTGTGTTCATCTAAAACATATATTAATTTTGGAAATGCTGGTGTTACATATACTCCTACTTCATTTTTTATACCTTGATATCTTTGTTTGATTATTTCTTCAATAATCATTGCATTTTCTTCGATATATGGGTCATCTTTTTCTAAGTTTAAGAAAATTGTTACAAATGGTGATTGTCCGTTTGTTGTCATTAATGTATTTATTTGATATTGTATTGTTTGTACACCTGCTGAAAGTTCTGATTTTAATCTTGTATTAACTAAATCATCAATAACTTCTTGTGGTAATTTTCCTTTATATTTGCTTTCAATTTCTTTTTTGAATTTTTCTTTACTTTTTCTTAGATATTTTCCTAAATGTTTTACATCTACAGATTGTCCACCATATTGGCTACTTGCTACTGCTGCTATTATTTGTGTCATTACAGTACATGCTACTTGGAAACTTTTTGGTGTTTCTATCATTTTACCATTCATTACTGTTCCATTGTCTAACATGTCTCCTATGTCTATTAAACAGCAATTAAATATTGGTTGTAAGAAATAATCTGCGTCATGGAAATGTAAAATACCTTCATCATGAGCTTTAGATATTTTTTCTGGAAGTAACATTCTTTTTGTTAAATCTTTTGATACTTCTCCTGCTATTAAATCTCTTTGTGTTGATGCTATTATTGCATTTTTGTTTGAATTTTCTTCCATTAATTCTTTGTTTGTTGTTTTGATTAATCCTAATATAGATTCGTCAGTTGTATTTTGTTTTCTAACTAATGCTCTTGTATATCTATATACTATATATTTTTTAGCAAGTTCATATTTTTGGATTTCCATTAATTTTTCTTCTATAATGTCTTGAATATCCTCAACTAACATTCTTTTTTTACCTAATTCTTCTATGTATTTTATAATATCTTTTATATCATCCTTACTAGCTCTTTCTTTTGCTCTTACCTCTTTATTTGCTTTTTCGATAGCTATTTGGATTTTTTCTCTATTATAATCTACAGCTCTTCCATCCCTTTTGATAATTTTCATTTTACATTTCCTCCTTCAATTTTTGTATGGGTCTATTATATATTAAGATTTTTGTTTTTCTGTTGCAAAAGCAACAAATTATTTTATTTTGAAAATTTTGATTTTGAGATTAGCTTTAGTCTAAGGATTACCGTTTTGTTACAATTATATTACAAACATATTACAATGTTATGACTATTATTGTGCTTTTTTATGTGTACTTTGAATTCAAATTTGCAAATTAAAATAAAAAGTATTTACATTTAGTGTTGCAAAAGCAACTCTTTTTTTGTATAATATATTTGGCATAAGGAGGCTGTATAATGTATTTAAACCTTGACATTAATGAATTTGTTAATAATTTTGAACATGGTTGTACAAAAGTTCAAAAAAAGATTTTTTCAAAAAATGAGATCATCACTTCATATATTGCAAAAAGAAATCAATTTTGTATTTTATTGTCTGGTAATGCAGATTTAGTACGATATGATTTAAATGGAAATAGAACTATTGTAGAACATTTTTCAAAATATGATATCTTTGGTGAGATGTTTTACAATATTACTACAAATAATGAGTTATTAGTAGAAGCTAGGAAAAAATCTGAAGTACTTTTTTATTCATATAATGATATAAAACAAAAATGCAAAAATAATTGTAAGTTTCATCAAATACTTTCTGAAAGCTTACCAGAATTGATTTTGGGCAAAGTAATGGATCTAAATATGAGAATTGAATTGTTAACTAAAAGGTCTATTAGAGATAAACTATTGGGATATTTTTCTTTAGTTTCTAATAGAACCCTTAGTAAATCTTTTACGTTACCTTTTCCTTTGACAGATTTGGCAGATTATTTGAGTATTGATAGAAGCGCTATGATGAGAGAACTTAAACTTTTGAAAGAGGATGGGTTTATTGAAAAGGTTGGCAATAGAATAATTCTGTTATATAAATAAAAATACCAATTGGGGTATGCGTCCCAAATTGGTATTTTTATTTTATACAATTGCCATAAAATTTTCCAAATTTGGACACGTCCCCAAATTGGTAAATCTTTTCCATTTCTATTGTTTTTTCTTCTCCTGTCTCCATATTCTTTATTTTTAAAATATTTGAGTTTATTTCATCTTCTCCGACTACCATAACATAAGGTATTTGTAATTTGTCTGCATATTTCATTTTAGCTTTTAATTTTTTATTATTTAAATAAATTTCAGTATTAATACCTGCATTTCTTAGAGTGTTTGCAATTTCTATAGGTTTTTGAAGATTTTCTGTCATAGGTATTATTAAAATTTCTGAAACTGATCTTTTTTCAGCTTTTATAATATTTAGTTCATTTAGCTTATAAAATAAACGAGTTAAACCTATTGATATTCCTACACCTGGTAGTTTTTTGTTTGTATAATTTTCAGCCAGATTTTCATATCTTCCACCTGAACATACACTACCTAATTCTCTATAATTGTTTAAAAATGTCTCATAAACTGTTCCTGTATAATAATCTAAACCTCTAGCTATTGTTAAATCTAAACTAAAGTTTTGCTCTGGTATTCCAAATAATCTAATATATTTAATGACATCCTTTATTTCATTTAGTCCTTTTTTATATGTTTCATTTTCTATTTTTAGCTGTTCTATTTGTTGCAATTTTTCATCTGTTGAGCCATCTATTTCTATGAATTCTATTATTCTACTAATATCATTCTCTTTTAATCCTAATTTTTCTAATTCTTTAATAACTGCTTCTTTTCCTATTTTTTCAATCTTGTCAATTATTCTTAGTATTTCTATTGATTCTATTTCTTGGCTAAGACTTTCAAATAAGCCACTTAAAAGTTTTCTGTTATTGATTTTTATAGTAAAATCGTCAAATCCTAATTCTTTAAATAATGTATATATTACACTTGGTAATTCTGCATCATTTATAATATCTAATTCTCCATCTCCTATAATATCTATATCACATTGATAAAATTCCCTATATCTTCCTTTTTGGGCCTTTTCTCCTCTATATACTTTTCCTATTTGATATCTTCTAAAAGGAAAGCTTAAATTGCCATAATTTTTTGCTACGTATTTAGCAAGAGGTACTGTCAAGTCAAATCTTAAAGCTAAATCTGTATCTCCTTTTTCAAATCTGTAAATTTGTTTTTCTGTCTCTCCTCCAGCTTTCGCAAGCAATACTTCTGATAATTCTATAATAGGTGTATTTAATGGCAAAAATCCATATTTTTCATATGTTTTTTGTATTTTTTCTTTCATTTGGTTAAATAATATTTGTTCATTTGGCAATAATTCCATAAAT
>CALXAB010000056.1 GCA_944386175.1 uncultured Clostridia bacterium | reverse complement strand
CTTCAACTTCTAAATTATTGAATTTTGATACATAATTTTCTGTTCCAAATATTAATTTTGCCACTTCTGTATCTAATTTTCCCTCATTAAATTCTTTGAAAGATGAAAATTTATATTGACTTGGGTCTTTTACTATACCTGCTTTTACTGGATTATCATGTATATATTTGATACATGCAAATAAATGTTGAACATCTTTTATATCTTGTGAATAATATCTATTTGCAAAAACAAATCCTTCTCTTTCTTCACTTTTATTATAGTAAATTGCATATGCTGTATTGATTTTTCTCATTAGCTTGCTTATTTCATCAATACTTTTTGTGTGAATTAATATATGCGCATGGTTAGCCATTATGGAATATGATACGATATCTGTTTTTATCATTTCTTTTATACATTTTTTTAAGAGTAATATATATTCATTTTTATATTGATCCTTATAAAATATGAACTCGCTTTTTATCCCTTTTGTTATAATATGAACAAATTCTGATTGTATATTTTTTCTTGCTATTCTTGGCAATAGGCATTTCTCCTCTCTTATAAATTATATTGTAATTATATGTTTTGAAAATTTAACGATTTTTATAAAATATCTCACAAATAAAAATTTGATTATTAAAATAATATGATTGATAAATTTAATTATTGAAATAATTAAGTTATTTTTGAAAGTATAACACTTTTTTATGTAAAATACAAGATGTATTTTAAAATTTCTTATAAATATGGTTACATGTAGTTGCAATTCACAGCTATACCAAGGATAATAACAACTATAAATATAGTATTTTTCGGTTCAATACATAATTCAAGAAATTCTAAATTAATTTTTTGGCACCCTTTCACTTAGTCTTTGCTTCGCTCAACGTGAACATTTTCCAAAAAATTAATAAACAATTTCTAAAATTACTCCAATCACATTCAAAATACTATATTTATAGTTGTTATTATCCTTGGTATAGCTGTGAATTGCAACTACATGTTAATTGTTTATTAAATCAATAAAGGTCCGTCCCTTTAATCCCTAAAATTAGGGATTAAAGGAACGTCCCCTAACAACTACTTTGTCATCTTCTACTCCTATTTTTGTCAATTTATTTTTCTTTAAATTTCCATCTAATATTTCCTCTGCCAATTTATCTTCTAGCAAGTTCTGTATTGTTCTTCTTAAAGGTCTTGCACCAAAAGACTTATCTATTCCTTTGTTTGCTATTAGTTCTTTTACTTCTGGTTCTATTTCAATTTCTATTTTTTGTAATTTCAATCTTTTTGTTACTTCATTTAGCATTATATCTATTATTTGACCTATTTCTTTATCAGTTAATTTGTGGAATACTATTATTTCATCTATACGATTTATGAATTCTGGTCTTAACTCTTTTTTTAGTGCTTCCATAACTTCTTTTTTGGTTTCTTCATATTCTTTACTTTCTTTTTCTGAAGTTTCAACATTTTTGCTAAATCCTAATGATTTTTTTTCTGTTATTAATCTGGCTCCTATATTTGATGTCATAATTATTACTGTGTTTTTAAAGTTTACTGTTCGTCCTTGGCTATCTGTTAATCGTCCGTCTTCTAGTATTTGTAATAACATATTCATTACATCTGGATGTGCTTTTTCTATTTCATCAAAAAGTATTACAGAATATGGTTTTCTTCTTATTTTTTCTGTTAATTGACCGCCTTCGTCAAATCCTACATATCCTGGAGGTGATCCTATTAATTTAGATACTGAATGTGGTTCCATATATTCTGACATGTCAACCCTTATCATTGCATTTTCGTCTCCAAATAAACTTTCTGCCAATGCTTTTGATAATTCTGTTTTTCCTACTCCTGTAGGTCCTAAGAATAAGAATGAACCTATTGGTCTTTTTGGGTCTTTTAGTCCAACTCTTCCTCTTCTTATTGCTTTTGCTACTGCTTCTACTGCTTCATTTTGCCCTATTACTCTTTCATGTAATGATTTTTCTAAATTTTTTAATCTTTTATTTTCATCTTCTGTTATTTTTTTAGCTGGTATTCCTGTCCAATTTGCAATTACTTCTGCAATATTTTCTTCTCCTATATTTGTTACAGATTTAGTGTTTTTATTTTTCCATTTATTTTGTTCTTTTTCGTATTTTTGTTTTAATTCTTTTTGTTTGTCTCTTAATGTTGCTGCTTTTTCAAATTTTTGTGTTCTTACTGCTTCTTCTTTGTCTTTTTCAATTTCTTCTATTTCTTCTTCTAATTTTTTTAAATTATCTGGTTCTGTATAAGTTTTTAATCTGGCTCTTGATGCCGCTTCATCAATTAAATCTATTGCTTTATCTGGTAAAAATCTATCATTAATATATCTTACAGACATTTTAACTGCTGATTCTATTGCTTCATCTGATATTTTCACATTATGATGAGCTTCGTATTTATCTCTTATGCCTTTTAATATTTGTATAGTATCTTTTTCACTTGGTTCATTTACAGTAACTGGGCTAAATCTTCTTTCTAGTGCTGTATCTTTTTCTATGAATTTTCTATATTCATTTAATGTTGTTGCACCAACTAATTGTATTTCTCCTCTTGCAAGTAGTGGTTTTAAAATATTTGCTGCATCTATTGCCCCTTCTGCTGCCCCAGCTCCTACTATTGTATGGATTTCATCTATAAATAATATTACATCTCCTGCTTTTTTTACCTCATTTAATGCTTTTTTTATTCTTTCTTCAAAATCTCCTCTATATTTTGCACCTGCTACCATCCCTGAGATATCAACTGTTACTACTCTTTTATCTTTTAATATTTCTGGTATATCTCCTGCTACTATTTTTTGTGCTAATCCTTCAACCACTGCTGTTTTTCCTACTCCTGGTTCACCTATTAAACAAGGATTGTTTTTTGTTCTCCTTGATAATATTTGTATAACTCTTTCTATTTCTTCTTTTCTTCCTATAATTGGATCTAATTTACCTTCTTTTGCTTTTTTAGTTAAATCTTCTCCAAATTGATTTAATGTAGGTGTTTGATTATAACTTCCATTTTTTCTATCTGTACTTTTTTTACCACTTTCGTTTTTATAATCTTCTCCTTCATTTATTACTTTTATTATTTCATTATATAGTTTAGGAATATTAACATTTAACTCTAATAATATTCTGGCTGCGATACTATCTCCTTCTCTTAAAATACCTATTAAAATATGTTCTGTTCCTATATAATTATATCCTAACTTTCTTGCTTCTAAAAAAGCATTTTCTATAACTCTCTTAGTTCTAGGAGTAAAACCTAAAGTTTCACTTATAATTTCCTCTCTTCCTACTAATTCTATAATTTTATCTGCAATTATTTCAGGTGTTACCTCTTGATTTTCTAATACTTTTGAAGCAACTCCACTTCCTTCCTTAGATAAACCATATAAAATATGTTCTGTTCCTATATAATTATGCCCTAATTCAATTGCAGCTTCATTTGCAATTTCTATTGCTTTTTGAGCTCTATTTGTAAATTTATATGTCATAATTATCAACTCCTTTCATTAGGGGACGTTCCTTCAATCCCTAAAATTAGGGATAAAAGGGACGGACCTTTCTATAAATTAATTTAATAAATCTTTTATTTTTTAAGTATTATCCTTATGATCATTTTTATTTAAAATACATTATTATTATATCTTTATTTCTTTTCATTTAAAATCTGTTTTATTATTTCTGCTCTTTTTATATCCACATCTTTGCCTTCTAATATTTGATGTGCATACTTTTGCAAATTTGCTGGTTTTGTATATAAATATAACTTTTTAACTTCCAAATCTGTCAATTTATCTAGTATTCCTAAATCAACACCTAATTTTATATCTGATAATAAATCTTTTGTTTCTTCATAAGATATTTTTTTACAATTTGATAATATTCCATATGCTCTATATATTTCATCTTCCAAATTTATACTATCTTTGGCTAAAATTTTTCTTACTTTTCTTTCTTGCTCAACTATTTTCTCCACAATTATTTTTAAATTTTCTATTATTTCATTTTCTGTCACACCTAATGTTTGTTTATTAGAAATTTGATACATATCTCCTGTGTTTTGAGTATTTTCTCCATAGATTCCTTTTATATTTATACCAAATCCACTAATTGCTTCTAAAATATTTCTAGTGTTTTTAGTTTTTGCTAATGCTGGTATATGTATCATTACAGATGCTTTTAATCCTGTTCCTACATCACTTGGGCAACTTGTTAGATAGCCATATTTTTTATTTACACAATATCCTAAAACATCTTCTATTTTTTTATCTACTTCAATAGCTAAATTTAAAGTATTTTCCAATTCTAACCCATTGCTAAAAAACTGAATTCTTAAATGGTCCTGTTCTCCTATCATCACACATATATTTTCATCATCATTTATTAACATACTTCCTGTTTCATTTTTGTTTAATAAAAAGTTTGGACTTACTAAATTTTTTTCTATTAAACTCATTTTTGTAATATCATCTAAATCTTTTATTTTTATAAATTTTAAGCCATATCCTATGGCATATAGATTATCTCTTATTTTATTTTCTAACTTTTCGATATCTTCTTTACTTTTTAAATTGAATTTAAATCCATTTAAGTTTCTGGCAAATCTTATTCTTGTACTTATTGCTACATCGGATTCTTTACCATTTTGTAAATACCAATTCATTTGCATACCTTCTTTCTATTTATCATAATTTTATTTGATGATACTTTTATAAATCTTCTTTTAAACTAGCATTTGATTTTTTCATTATCTATTATTTTTTGTGTTTTATTTATTTTCATTTCCTTTTTTCTCATCTTTTGATTTTGCAATATCTCCTTTTTCTTCTGTGTTATTATTTATTTTTGTTACATTTTCAAATTCTTTTATTTTGTCTCTTAACTTTGCTGCTTCTTCATATCTTTCTTCTTTAATTGCTTGCTTTAATTCTAAATTAAGTTTATCTATTTCACTTAATTGTTCCTTTTTTTCATTGCTAGTTGATGTATTCTCTAATATTTTATTATCTAATACTTTTCCTATTCTTCCTACATGAATATTACTTCCTTGTATTTTTTTGATAATAGGATCTAATTGGCTTTCAAAAACTGAATAACATTCTCCACAACCTAATTTTCCTGTATTTACAATATCATTAAATGTATATCCACAATTATTGCATTTTAATTGTTTTACTTCATTAAATAATGGCATAAATTCTGGAGTAGTAAAATTTTCTATAAAATCTCCAAAAAAGTTTGAAAAATCAATTGGCATTGATAAATCTAAACTTATATCTCCTATTCCTAATTTTTTGCCACATTCTTCACACAAATTTAATTCTTTTGTAATTCCGTTAATATTTTCTGAATATCTAATGTTTGCTTGTCTTTTTTTACAATTATCACATAACATATTTTTTCCTCCTTTTATAAAAATTCCAATTTTGGACATGTCCTCAAATTGGTAATTTTAATTTAAATTTAATAACATATTTTTTAATATTCTTGCACGCAAACTGTCTTTTTGTTCTTTTATTGGTGCTAATACATTATCACTTGTTGCTACTTTTATTAGTTTAGCTTCTTTTTCATTTGCTATATTATATGTTAAGAAATCACTTAGTAAAATATCTACTTCATTTGAAGTTATTTCATTTCCTATGTTATTTATTATATGCATGATATAGTCTTTTTTTGTGTTACTTACTTTTTTTATTGTTATATGTCCTCCTCCACCTCTTCTACTTTCTACATAGTATCCCTGTGATGGTTTGAACCTTGTTGCTATTACATAATTTATCTGAGATGGTACACAATTGAAATATTCTGCTAGTTCATTTCTTTGTATTTCTATTTGTTGACTATCATTGTCGAATAATTCTTTTATAAATTCTTCTATTACATCTGATATTCTCATATTATCACCTCTTTTTAACTTTGACTTTCTTTGACTTACATTTTTATTATAATACTTTTTATTATATTTGCAAATATATTTTTTGACTTTCTTTGACCTATATTTTGATTTTTCTTTTGTTTTTCTTATTTATTCTCTTTTTTTTGCTTTTTTTCATCTTTTTTTGTTATTTCTTGTAATTCTTCTGCTCTTTCTTTTTGCTGTGGTAATGATATCCATGCAAAATATGATGATATAAATTCTCCATATTTTGTTGCATCCTCTCCTACCTCATGTATTTTACAACTATCACCTAATTTTGTATTTTCTTCTTTTTTCAAATTGCTCACTTCTTTCTATATTTTTGATTTTTTTACGTTGCTTTATAATGGTATGTGTATTTTTTTATTTTTTATTCATTTATTTGATTTTTTTAATAATTAATGTTTTACGATTCACAGCTATAATGGACATAGTATATCAATAAATATAGTATTTTGAATGTGATAGGAATAATTTTAGAAATTCTTTATTAATTTTTTGGGTAATGTTCACGTCGAGCGAAGCGAGGACTAAGTGAAAGGGCACCAAAAAATTAATTTAGAATTTTTTAAATTATGTATTGAACCGAAAAATACTATATTTATTGATATACTATGTCCATTACAGCTGTGAATTGTAAAATTATATTATAGCTATATAATTTTACATAAAACTATTCCTTTTTTTGGATATATATGGTATAATGATATTGTAGTCTTTAATTTTTATAAAAAATTATTTATGAGCATGAGTAATTATTTATATATTTTTTTGCTCGAATGGAGGTTTTTATGTGGCAAATTTGGTTAATAGTTTCTGGCATTTGTTTTATTGCTGAAATTATGACAGTAGGTTTTTTAATTTTTTGGCTATCTATAGGTGCTTTATTTGCAATGATAGTTAGTTTTTTTACAGATAATATAATAATTCAGACTGCTGTTTTTGTTATATCATCTACAATTTTAATTTTTGCAACTAAACCTTTTGTAAAAAAATTTGCTAAAGGTAAGCCCAATTTTAAAAGTAATGTCTATTCTATAATTGGTGATACTGGAATTGTTACTAAAAATATCGATTCTATAAATGCTACTGGGCAAGTTAAAGTTAATGGTGAACTTTGGTCTGCTGTTGGTAAAGATGATATTGATATAGAAAAAGGCGTTGAAGTAAAAATTATTGAAATAAAGGGTGTCAAAGCTGTTGTTACACCAATTAAAATTAGTTCTAAAAACAGTTAATTTATTGTTTTTTTATACAATAGGAATTTTATCCTTTCATATTGTATAAAAAACTCTTCGCACAACGGATGTACACAATTTTACATACGTAAAATTGGCACAAGAGCAAATTTACGTAAAGCCAAAGAGAAATGTTAAAAGTTGTACAAATGTTAAGGCTTTTCGATTTGTTCTACATAAAATTTTTATTTTAAGGAGGTTTTTTTATGGTATTTTTATTATTTTTACTTGTTATTATTTTAATAATAGCATTTATGTCAATAAAAATAGTTAAACAATCTGAGGTTTATATAATTGAAAGATTAGGTAAATTTTATAAAGTTGCTGACGCTGGTCTTACAATCATAATTCCATTTTTAGATCATGTAAGAAGTGTTGTTAGTTTAAAACAACAAACTATGGACGTTCCACCTCAGGGAGTTATTACAAAAGATAATGTTACAATTACTATAGATACTGTTGTTTTCTATCAAATAACAGATCCAGCAAAAGCTGTTTATGAAATTCAAAGTTTAAAAAAAGGTATTGAATATTTAGCAATTACTACAATTCGTGATATTATTGGTAAAATGGATTTAGACGAAACATTTAGTTCTAGAGACGGTATTAATAATCAATTGCGTGTAGTATTAGATGAAGCTACTGATAGATGGGGATGTAAAATAGATAGAGTTGAAATTAAAGACATTACACCTCCTGCTGATATAAGAGACGCAATGGAAAAAGAAATGAATGCTGAAAGAAATAAAAGAGCTATGATCTTAGAATCTGAAGCTCAAAGACAATCAGCAATTACTATTGCAGAAGGTAAAAAACAAGCTGCTATTTTAGAAGCTGAAGCTGATAAAGAAGCTCAAATTAGAAGGGCTACTGGTGAAGCTCAAGCTATTCGTGAAGTTGCAGAAGCTAAAGCTAAAGAAATTCAAATGGTTTATGACGCAATGAAAAAAGCTGCCCCTGATGATAAGCTTGTTCAATTAAAATCTTTAGAAGCCCTTGAAGAGGTTGCAAAAGGTGATGCAAATAAAGTGTTTATTCCTTTTGAGGCAACTAGTGCTTTAAGTTCTTTGGGTGCTATAAAAGAAGTTATGACAGATGATAAAAAATCATCTAAATAGGGGACGTTCCTTCAATCCCTAAAATTCGGGACAATGGGGACGGACCTTGAGATTGCAATTAAGGACGGGCTATTTTGGCACAACTAGGGGACGTTCCTTCAATCCCTAAAATTCGGGATAATGGGGACGGACCTTGAGATTGCAATTAGGGACGGCCTATTTTGGCACACTT
>CALXAB010000055.1 GCA_944386175.1 uncultured Clostridia bacterium | reverse complement strand
CCGTCCCTATTATCCCGAATTTTAGGGATTAAAGGAACGTCCCCTAGTTGTCAAAATAGCCCGTCCCCTTTGGCACATTTCTAAATTTTTCATACCTTTTGTCAATCAATTCTTTTTTACTTAATTTTTTTAACTTTTTGATATTTGTTTCTATATATTTTTTTAAGTTTAATGACACTTGTTCTAAATCTTCTTGTGCTCCATCTGCTGGCTCTTTTATAATATCATCTATTATATTAAATTTTTTTAAATCTTCTGCTGTTAATTTCATATCTTCTGCTGCTTCTTTTGCCTTACTTGAGTCCTTATACAATATACTTGCGAATCCTTCTGGTGAAAGTATTGAATATACTGCATTTTCTAACATAACTATTTTGTCTCCTACTGCTATTGCTAATGCTCCTCCACTTGAGCCTTCTCCTATGACTACACATATTATTGGCACTTTTAAATCTGACATTTCCAAAATATTTCTTGCTATTGCTTCTCCTTGGCCTCTTTCTTCTGCTCCCATTCCTGGATATGCACCTGGTGTATCTATAAATGTTATTATAGGTCTATTAAATTTTTCTGCTTGTTTCATTAATCTTAATGCTTTTCTATATCCTTCTGGATTTGGCATTCCAAAATTTCGTTCTATATTTTCTTTAGCATTCTTTCCTTTTTGCTCCCCTATAACTGTAACTGGCATTCCATCAAGTTCTGCTATTCCTCCTACTATTGCTTTATCATCCCCAAAATTCCTATCTCCATGTAATTCTATAAAATTATCGAAAATTGTATTTATGTAATCGAGTGTTTTTGGTCTTTCTGCTTGCCTTGCTAATTGAACTTTTTCCCATGCTGTTTTTTTCGCATTTGCCATTATATTCACCTTCCTTTTTATAGTTCATCTAGTTTTCAACCTTTGCCTATTTATGCAATCTTATTAAATTTGCAATTGTTTCTCTCATATCTTTTCTTTCTACTATTTTATCTATAAATCCATGCTCTAATAAAAATTCTGAACTTTGAAATCCTTCTGGCAATTTTTGTTTTATGGTTTGCTCAATAACTCTAGGTCCTGCAAACCCTATTAATGCATTAGGTTCTGCAAGTATTATATCTCCTAAACTTGCAAAACTTGCTGTTACTCCTCCTGTTGTTGGGTCTGTAAATACTGATATGTATAATAATCCTTCTTTGTTAAATTTTGCTAATGCACTTGAGGTTTTTACCATTTGCATTAATGAAATTATTCCTTCTTGCATTCTAGCTCCACCAGATACACAAAACATTACTAATGGTAATTTTTTTTCTATTGCTGTTTCTATTGCAAGTGTTATTCTTTCTCCTACTGCTGCTCCCATACTTCCCATTAAAAAATTGCCATCCATTACTCCTAATACCAATTTTTCTCCTTCTATTTCGCAAATGCCACATTTTACTGCTTCTTCTATTTTTGTTTTTTCCTTTAGAAGTTCTACCTTTTTTAAATATCCTTTGAATTCAAGTGGGTCTTTTGTTAATATTTCTTTTCCTATTTCTTCAAATGTTCCTTCATCAACTAATTGTTTTATTCTTCTCCTTGATGATAATCTAAAATGTTTACCACAATTTGGACATACACTTAAATTTTTATGTAGTTCCTCTTTATAGATTATCTCTTTACATCTTTCACATTTAACCCATTTTCCTATCATCATATCTGCTGCTTTTTCATTTCTTTTAGTTTCTTTTTCTTCATAATTGACTTTTTTTACTTTATCAATAACCAAAGTTTTTTCCTCCTTGCTTTAACTTTTTTTATTATATATTTTATTTTTAAATTTTTCAACTAGTATAGGTGGTCGAAAATTTCATTCTGTTTTTAAATTGTTACAATTTACAGCCCTATTAGGGAATAATGCCTCAATAAATATAGTATTTTGAATGTGATTGGAATATTTTTAGAAATTCTTTATTAATTTTTTGGATAATGTTCACGTCGAGCGGAGCGAGGACTAAGTGAAAAAGCGCCAAAAAATTAATTTAGAATTTCTTAAATTATGTATTGAACCGAAAAATACTATATTTATTGAGGCATTATTCCCTAATATGGTTATGAATTGGAACTTAAAATTGGATAAGTTTCATTTTTTATCTTCTTTCATATTATAGTGTATAAGTTTGAAAATTTAGTAGATACTATCTTTTAGAAAGGGGAATTTTTTGTATGAAGTCTATATGTATAAAAACAAATAATTCCAATTTATTAGATTATCTGCTAAATGAATTGAAAAATTTAGATGTTGACAATGTCTATTTTTCTTGCAATAAATTTAAATGCTATAATAATATAATTATTCACTATAAAGGTACAGATATAGATTTATTTTTAGGAAAAATCTCTTCTATCCTTTCTTTTCTTGTTATAGATGAGTTAGAAGAAGATCTTTTAAAAAATCTTATTTCTCAGAACTATTTTTATTTTAATCATTCGGAAAAAAATACTATTCTTCAGACTTGCTTTGATATAATTGCTGATAATTTTTCTAGCTTTTTTGAAGAAAAATTCAATGTTTTGTATGATAACTTTTTTAATTATTTATCATCAAATAAAAACATTGTATTATTAGGTTTTGTTAATTTTAGATTAAAAGATTATCTCGAAATATTAGATAATATAGTCAATCAAGCTGTAAATTCTTTTATTGTTGAAAAAGAATATTGTGAATTTATTTCTTTATTGAAGTTATATATAAATTCTCAGCCTAATAATAGTAATATCATACATTTAGTATATACAAAAAGTGAATCTATATTATTAGATGAAAATAAAAACATTATACATGTTTCAGATGATATTTTTAATGCAAAATATTTGAGTGATATTTCTTTTTCTTCTAATGATTATGCTTTAAACTCATTACTTAATTTACTTCCAAAAAAATTATATATTCATCTAATTGATGATTATATTGATGAGTTTATAAATACTTTGACATTGATTTTTGAAAAAAGAATTGTACTATGTACTGATTGTAATATTTGTCATTTATATAAACATTCTCCTTTACGTTTTAGTGTAACAAATAAAGAATAGTAATGAAAATAAAAAATAGTTGCAACTTGGCTAACAATTATTATTCGCCTAATTGCAACTATTTTTACTTTATCATACAATATAAAAGCCTTTCATATTGTATGATAAACACTGTTAAGTTCTCTTATATTTCATATACTATTTAAAATATTAATCAACATTTATTGAATTCAAAGAATTTATTGTTTCTCTTAATCCTGGTAAAATTAAATCTGTAAAATCATCACTTTCATTTACTTTCCATTCATCATCTTGTTTTGTAAGTTGAATAGTCTTAGTTACTGTTGTTACTGGTGCTGTTTCACTTTGTAATTCTTCTTTTAAATAACTTTCCATTTGGCTATTACTTAAGTCATTTCCACTAAATACTGCTCTTAATGCTTTTTGCATATAATTTCCTATAATAGTTTTAAAGTCTTTGTTTGTAACTTCAACTTCAACATTTGCTGTATCATTTTCTATATTAACATTTTTTATATTCCATTCTAATCTGTCAAAAAATAGTTTTTGAGTTTCTGTATCCATATTATCTTTATTTGTTAAACCTGATATATTCATTAAGTTTTCATAATTAAAATATTTACTTGCTGTTTCTATATCTCCTGCTTTTAATGATGTTAACATTTCATTTATTGATTTTTCTGGTGTTTTTTGTAGCATTGATATAGCTACTATGATAGCTATTATTACTAATATAACTAATATAATACCTGCTATATATGAATTTTTTATATTTGTGTTTTTATTATCTTTTTTTGTTTTAGTTGTTTTTTCTTTTTGATTTTTTTCAACTTTTGTAGAATTCTCTACTTTTTTAAATTTTTTATCTTCCTCAGGTTTTTTATTAGTTTCTTGTACTTTTGCACTTTCTGCTTTTATGTTTTTTGCCTTTTCATTTTGAACTTTTTGTTCTTCTTTTTTTGCTACTGATACATTTTGCTCTTTTTTATTTTCTTCCATAACTTTTCCTCCTTTTACTTTCTCTATAATTTGATTATATATTAATAAGTCGTTTTTTGCAATATTTTCGGACAAAAAAATTACCAATTTTGGACGCGTCCCCTAAATTGGTAATTTTTATTAAACACTCATATTTATTCCCATTGAAACTACATCTTTCATATTTTCTATTAGCTGATCTATTTCTTTTGGAGTTACAATTAAATTATATTCTTTAGGATTTAATGCTTCTTTTATTTCTTCATAATTATCTTCTTCTTTTAATTTATTTAAATAGTCATTTGATTTTGCTTCTTCTTGTAATTTTGTTATAAATAAATCCAAGCTGTCATTAACTAATACTGCTGTTTCTACAACTGTTGGTATTCCTAGTGCAATTACTGGAATTCCTAAAGTTCTTTGACTTATTTCGTTTCTTGTATTTCCTACTCCTGCTCCTGGAACTATTCCTGTATCTGATATTTGTACTGTACTACTTATTCTTTCTATGCTTCTTGATGCTAATGCATCTATAACTATTAAAAGTTTTGGATTTATATTATCAACCACACCTTTTAATATTTCTACTGTTTCTATACCTGTTGTACCTAAAACACCTGGTGCTATTGCACTTACCATTCTAGTTCCTTCTACCACATATTGTGGCATATAATTTATTATATGTCTTGTTACTTCTATTTCATTTATTACTTTTGGTCCTAAACTATCTGGCGTTACATATATATTTCCAAGTCCTACAACTAAAATTTCTCCTTGTTTATCTACATGTTTATCTATTATTTTTTTTAATTCTTTTGAAACTATTTCTGAGGCAACTTTTATTTCATCTTCTTGAGCTATTTTTAATTTTTGTATGTCTATTGTTATATAATCTCCTATTGGTTTTCCAATTGCTTTTTCACCATTTTCATTAGTTATTTTTACTCTTTCTATTTTTATATCTTCATTTATCTCTTCTTTTTCGCTTTCTATTCCATCTATTTGATCTTCTACATTATTTGCTTTTTGATATATATCTCTTCTTTCTGAAGCTATGTCTGTTCTAAAATTATACATGGTTTTGACCTCCTAAAATTTATTATATATAAAATATTTTATATTATTGTTTGCAAAAAATTTTTATATATTCATTTAGCTCAAATTATTAATAAAATACAATTTATATTGTTTCATAAATTTTTTTTCATTTTCGTAAATTATTTTTGCTGTTTTATATGTTTTTTTTAAGATTGATAGCTTTTTATTTTTATTTTATAATTGTGATCCTGTAAAAAAATATTGATAAATATCTTAATTTGTTAAACATTAATAATTATGAAATAGATATTGTTGACTCTACAAATTTAACACTATGCTCTAGTCGATAATATTTACAAAATGATAAAATTAAGAAATTTATAACCAACATATCAAATGTTGACTATGAAAATTTGTCAATTACAGAAGCATTTAGTTTTTCTGAGACATTTGCATTAGTAAAAGAAATTAAAACTGCAATGTATACTGATATGCGTTTACTAATGTATGCAATAAAATCATATCGATCTCAGGATAAATTAAAATATTTAAGTGAATTGGATATAAATTTGTCTTTGTTCAAAGTGTTTATTCGTTTATCTTATAAATATCAATATATATCCGGTAAAAATTATGCATCATGGAGTAAACTTGTAACAGATATATGTAATATGTTAGGAGGATGGATAAATTCATGCCAAAAAAAATAAAAAATTGTTTTGATAAAAATTTAACTTTTCAAAAATTAATGGAAGCTCATTTACGTGCTAGAAAGCATAAAACTTATAAAAATGAAGTCATTAAATTTGAAATTAATTTAGAAAACAATATTATAAACTTACTAAATAATATTAAAGATAATACATATCATGTTGGCAACTATTTTCAATTTAAAGTTTATGAACCAAAAGAAAGAACTATCAATGCTTTGCCTTATAGGGACAGAATCGTGCATCAATGGTATGTAGAAGAATTTATTAAGCCATATATTGTTCCCAAGTTTATTAATACTTCTTTTGCCTGTTTAAAGAATAGAGGAACACATATGGCTGTAGCTTCTGTGCAAAATCAACTTCGCATTTTCAAAAGGAATTATGGTGATTTTTGGATATTGAAATGTGATATCAAAAGATTTTTTTACAGCATTGATCCTTATATTCTTTTTAATATTATGCAAAAATACATATCAGACAAAAAATTACTGTCTTTTACACATCTTCTGATTTTTGATAATCGAATTGATACAATAGGCATACCTATTCGGAAATTATACCAGTCAATTTTTTGCAAATATCTATTTAAATGAACTTGATCAATTTATAAAAAATAAACTTCATATTAAATATTTAACTAGATATATGGATGACTTTATTATTTTATTAAAAACAAAAGATGAATGTATTGTTACTAAAAGAAAAATTGAAGCATTTTTAAAAGAACATTTACATCTTGAATTAAATAGTAAATCAAGATTTTATCCATATAAAATGGGTGTCAATTTTTGTGGTTACCGTATTTTTACAACACATCGTTTACTAAGAACAAACAGCAAAAAGAAAATAAAGCGAAATGTAAAAAAGTGGAATAAAGCTTATGAAAAAAACTTATTAGACATTCCCCATACTCTTCAAAGTTTAAATTCTTGGTTGGGGCATTCTTCCCATTGCCAGTCATATAAACTTCAACAAAAAGTTTTAAATGATTGCCATTTTCTTTATTTTGATAATTCTTCATATATGAATGAACAAGCTGAAAAACAGTTAATTGATTTAATTAATTTGCCTTTTTTGTCTACATTTAATCGGTGAGTCTTAAAGTTCTATGTCGTTTTTTAATAAATTGAATATGCTAGGAACAAATCGGAAAGCCCTAACATTTGTACAACTTTTAATATTTATCTTAGGCTTTCCGTAAATTTGTTCTTGCGCCAATTTTACGTATGTAAAATTGTGTGCATCTGTTGTGCGAAGCATTTTTTATACAATAGGAAAGGGTAACTTTCCTATTGTATAAAATGAAACAGGTTATTCTAGTGTGAATAACCTGTTTCATTTTGTAATTTCAAATATTCGTCATTTTACTACTAATTCAGAATTACTGTTTATGTGTTTATGATATAGAATCTAACCTTCTGCACATATATTTTTCATGTATACTATAGTTCAGACAGATAGTTTTAATTTTTCAAAAACTGCCTATACCAAAGGAATTAAACTTCTTTGATACAAATCCAGTTGTCATTCTTCTGATTGCAAAAACTCTCGACGATCTCCTTGAAGTATCGCCCATCTGGGATAGAAGTCTTTTATCTTCTTTGTGTATCAGAGTGCTAAGGACAAAGCACCGCACGGAACGAATTGTTGCTGTTGGAATTACCGTTGTTGTTGTTCGAATAGAACACACCCGCATTGCTGCCATTATTGTAATTGCCCCCACGTTTGAAGAACGGATTGCTCGATCTCGCAAAGTAAGAGTAGTACAGTTTAATCCCTATTATTTTAATCTATTACCCGTATTTTAGGAAATTTGCTTTCCTAGTATCTGCCGAATAAAAGGGAACAAGGTACAAGGAAAGTTTTCAAAGTGCTAAGGACAAAGCACCGCACGGAACGAACTGTAGCTGCTGGAAGTACCGTTGTTGTAGTACGAACAGAACACACCCGCATAGCTGCCATTATTGTAAGCGCCGCCACGTTTGAAGAACGGAAGGCCCGACCTCGCAAAGTAAGAGTAGTCGCTAAACCATGCTCGACCTGTGTCGTTTCCAGTACGTACTTCTTTTATGGCGTCTCCAATCTTACATACATTATATGCATTATTAGCACTTGAACTTGTTCCATTTTCATATGCTGTTACATATTTTGTACTAGTATAGCTTCCATTGGCATCTTTTGCTTCCTGTATCATATTTAACCCATAAGTCGAACTAGTTAAATATGAGCTTGAACCTAATTTATCATATCCGGCTGCTCTATCATATGCTCCTCCTGACATGTCATATATACCATATATATTTCCTGTTGTACTTGCTTTTGCTCCTACTTCTGTATTATATGCATTTGTTGTTTCTGAATCAGAAGCATTAGGTGAACCTCCGCCATTTCCTGTTATATATGAACTACTATTATTTATATCTATTTCATTTCCATTTCTTCCATATTGGCTTTGTGTTAAATATGCTACTGCTCCCCATTCACTATTTTTTACTAAATGACTATCCATAAAGTTTGTATGTGTATATTCTGTTCCTCCTGATGTGATTTTTGTTTCTGTTCCTGTATATCCATATTTTGCTTCTCTTGCTTTTACATATTGATCTCCTATTGTCATGCTTCTTAAACTTGCTACATTTGGCTCACTTTTTAAATCTGATGAATTACTCATCTCATATTTTGCAAACCAAAATCCTGGTAAGTCTGAATCCCATTCTCCATTTGCATATCCATTACTACTTCCATCACAAAATGCTGGATGTACTATATATTTGTTTCCTTTATAGTCTACTGTTTCTATTCCTTCATCTATTTTATATTTTAATGTTCCATCATTTTTCCACATTCCCCATCCGTCATAATATCCGGTTGGCTCTGTT
>CALXAB010000054.1 GCA_944386175.1 uncultured Clostridia bacterium | reverse complement strand
GATGTAAAATAATTATTAAGAAGTTCTGTTTTTAGCAGACTTCTTTTTCATATGTTACTTTTTTCTATTAACATCTGGTAAAGTAATATCAAGATCAAATTGTTTTCCTCCTGAAATTACACCATCAATGTCTAAAATTGGACACATTGGTTTATGATTATTCATATCCATTTAAATCAATCCTTTCAATATTACAACATTTTGTTGTTTAATATATAATATGACAAAAAATGATAATGTTGAAAAAAATAAAATCAAAAAATAGCAAATTAAGTATGTATAATTATTGTAATTTATATGTAAATATGGTATAATAAAATACATAAGGGGTGATAAAAATGGAAGAAAATAAAGAATTTATAGAAATAGAAAAAGTAGATAATAACATCAATAAAGAAATACAAGAAAACAAAACAAATAATGTAGAAAATACAGAAAATCAAAAAGACAAAAAAGGGATGGCATTGGCAGGTATGATATTAGGAATAGTAACAATAGTTCTATGTTTTATATTTTATATTTCTATACCTTGTGGAATACTAGCAATTATATTTGGAGCAATGTCTTTAAAATCAACAAACAGAGGGATGGCATTAGCAGGAGTAATTACAGGAATAGTAGGAATAATTTTAACAATAGTAATATTTGCAGTAATAGCAATTAGTGCAATATCAATTTTTAATCAAGTTATAGATAGCAATTATTATGATGATATATATGACGATATGTATGATGACACATATGATAAAGAGAATGGTGTTTTGCCTGATCTTTTTTAATTAATAATAGAGAAATTATGAGTAGGATAGCATTTTATAATATGCTATTCTATTTTAATTTTCTATTCGATAGGAAAGTAATCATTTTCTATCGTATAAAAAATGTTCAAATGTTAAAACTTTCAAATTTGTTTTAAAACAGAACAAAATACTAATATAAATTGTATAATATATGAAATTAAAAATAATCAAAGATTTAAGCACCAAAACAAAATGGAGGAAAACAATGCAAAATGAACTAACAGATAAAAAACTATATAAAAACTATTTAAACGGAGACAATAAAGCATTTGAAAGTCTAGTCTTAAAATACAAAGAACAAATAATATACTTCATTTCAACATATACAAAAAATACACAAATAGCAGAAGACATATCACAAGACGTTTTTGTATATGTACTATTAAATAAAGAACAATACGATTTTAAATATTCATTAAAAACCTATTTATATATGATAGCAAAATGTAGAGCAATAAATTATATTAAAAAAGAAAAAAAGACAAACAATATTATACAATATGAAAATTTATGTATAGAAGACAATAATTTAGAAGAAATAGTTTTTAAAAATGAAGAAAATCGAAAGATAATGAAAACAATTAAAAAGCTAAAACCAGAATACCAAGAAATAATTTATCTAACAATTTTTCAAGGATTTAAATATAAGGAAACCGCTAAGATAATGGACAAAAGCATAGCACAAGTCAAAGGATTATTACATAGAGCAAAAAAGAAACTAAAACAATTATTAGAAAGTGAGGGGTACACATATGATATCTGATAAACAATATCTGAATGAAATATATCAAAAATATAAAGAACAAAAAACTAATAAAAATAAAGAAGAATTTTATAATATAAAATTTAAAAACGCAACTCAAAATATATTAAAGCTAGTAGCAACATTTATAATAACAATTGGAATATCAGCAGGTTTAGTATATGCAACAACACAAGGATACAAAGCAATTTGGAAAGAACCACAAAAATACACATTTAATATGGAAATAACAGAAGAAGACAAAAAAGAATGTATTAACCAAGAAGAAGCGATAGAAAAAGGAAATGAAATATTGCAAAAATTTGGATATACTAATTTAGAAATAAAGAAAAGTTTTTTAAGTAAAAGTTTTAAAGACAACGAAAATGAATGGTTATTATACACTAATAGTCCTGTAAGCATAAGTATAGACGGAAATACAGGAGACTTTAAAGAAATTTATTCATCAACAACAGGGAAAGACATAGTAAATAATCGTTCAACAAAAGAAGAAGCAATAGAGGTAGCAAAAGAAATGTGTAATAAATATAAACCAGACAATTCAGAATATGAATTAGTAAAAATAAATGGTAATGCAGAAAATGAAAAAGATGTGTATATATGGTATGCTACTTTTTATAAAAAATATAATAATTTATTAAATCCATATGAAACAATATCAGTAGCATGGATTCCAAAGATAAATGAATTGTACCACTTCTGCATTGAAAACAATAAGTTTGAAAATAATCCAGAAGAAATATCAAAAGAAGAAGCAATACAGATAGCAACCAATAAACACTTACAAATACAAGGTGAAAATAATATAACTAATATTCAAGCAGAAAAAAGAATTGAGAAAATGAATAGTGAAGTATATAAAAAAGAAAGAGGAGAAGAAATACCAAAAGAAGGAGAGCAGTATATATATTATGAAACAGATAATAGAGTAAGGCTTGCGTGGGTTGTATGTTTAGAATACAATATACCAAAAAGTGAAAATGAAGAAAAAAATAAATATTATTCATATTATATTGATATAACAACAGGAGAAATAATAGGCGGATATGATTATAATTATTATAAAACAGAAAAATCAATAAAAAATATATAAGGTGAAATAAATGAAAAAAGTAATATTAGTAATAGTAGTTTTAATATTAATACTTGTAATAATATCATATATTTTTATAATAAAAAATAGTAAACAAATAAGTAAAGAAAACCAGCAAACAATGCAAGTATCTACCGAAGCAGAAAAAACAGATACACAAAATTATAAAAATGAGGATACTATTATGAATACAACAGAAAATATAGAAAAAGAAAACAATACATCAGCTACTGAAAATGATAAGCTTAATGATTGGAAAATAATATTAGTAAATAGTGAAAATCCAGTACCAGAAAACTATCAAATTGAATTAGCTGACATAGATAAAACAAGAAAATTTGATAAAAGAGCAATAAATGATTTAAATAATATGATATTAACAATGAGAAACGCTGGAATAAACAACATATGGGTACAATCAGCATATAGAACTATAGAATATCAACAACAATTATATGATAATAGTATAAATAAGTATTTAAGACAAGGAAATAATCAAGAACAAGCACAGATATTAACAGAAAAACAATTAGCCAAAGCAGGACAAAGCGAACATAATTTAGGATTAGCAGTAGACTTTAATTATGTAGATGAAAGTTTCGAAAAAACAAAGGCTTTTACATGGTTAAAACAATATGCACAAGAATATGGATTTATATTAAGATATTCTAAAGAAAAAGAAAATATAACAAAAATATTATATGAACCTTGGCATTGGAGATATGTTGGACAAGAGCATGCTAAAAAGATTAATGAATTAGATATGTGCTTAGAAGAATATATAGAATATATAAAAAAATAAAAACTAAAATTATAAAAATTAGTAATTAAACCTCAAAATAAAGCATAAAATTAAATAGCTTTAACTTGGAGGTTTTTTTATGTTTTTAATATTTAACAAAGAAAAAATATATGCATATTTAGTATCTGTAATAACGATTGTATTGCTTTTAGGACTAGCAACAACAATGAAAGACAGTGATACTGTAGAAACATCAGCGAATAATACAAAATTATTACCGATTTATAATGTACAAACAAATGAAAATAAAGTAGCATTTACAATGAATTGTGCATGGTAACAATTCCCTTTAGGATAGAAATTAAAAACAAGTTATTTTAGGATTTTAGATAAAATTACTAAGTTCTGAACTAAACCCCAATATGTAGTTCAGTACATTAGTAATTTTTTATTGAAATTAAATAATATAAGCCTTGAAATCATATTTTTAAAATTATATAATTAGTATAAATTTATGAAATAAATTATTTTAGGTGGTAATATGAGAAAATTAAATTTAATTGTTGTATTTAATAAGGATTTAAATAAAGTATTATTTTGTATTAGAGCAAAAGAACCATATAAAGGAATGTACAATTTTGTTGGAGGAAAAGTAGAAAAAGGTGAAAAAAATGACGAAGCAGCATATAGAGAATTATTTGAAGAAACTGGAATAAGCAAAGAAGATATAAAGTTAGACCATTTTATGGATTTGAATTACTTTAAATATGAAAATAATTTACAGGTTTATTACGGAATATTGAAACATGATGTTACTTTAGTTGAAGAAAAAAATAAATTAGAATGGGTAACAATAAATGACGAGTTATTAGATAATAAAAAATTTGCAGGAAATTATAATATTCCTCATATAATAACACAAATTAAAGTTTATTTGAAAAACGGTATAGAAATTAATAAATATTAGAATAACGAAATTTGTGAAAAGGAGTAAAATAGATGTTACATAAAATGAAATTAAATGAAAGTCCATTTGAAAGAATAAAAGATGGAACTAAAACAATTGAATTTAAATTATATGATGAAAAAAGAAAAAAAGTAAAAGTTGGAGATCAAATAGAATTTTCAAAGTCACCTGATTTACAGGAAAAAATATTAGTAGATGTATTAGATATATACAGAGATAAAACATTTGAAAAATTATTTGAAAAAATTTATACAGATGAGGATGAAATAGAAAGAAAGACGAAATCAATGTATCAAATTTATTCAAAAGAACAAGAAAAAGAATATGGGGTTATAGGAATAAAAATTGATTTATTAAGTAACAGTTTTAGATATAGTTACAATAAATTAGTTAGAGATAAAATTCCTGAAGATATTGATAGTGAACAAGGTAGAAAATGTAAGTACAGAATTTTAGATGATAAAGAATATTTAAAAGAATTAAATAGAAAAGTTTTAGAAGAGGCCAATGAGTTTATAGAAGAAAATAGTATTGAAGAACTTGGTGACTTAATGGAAGTTATAAATGCTATAATGAAATTAAAGGGTTACAATATGGGAGAAGTAGAAAAAGTAATGAAAGCTAAAGAAGAGAAGAAAGGTGCATTTAATAATAAGATTTTTTTAGAATATGTTGATGAAGAAAAAAGAAATTTAGAAGAGGAAAAAGAATTAAATAAAAATTTTAGAAAAGGATAGTTGGAAAGGCTAGATATGAAATTCAGATATACATAGTAATATTGTGGCACCTAATGAAGTACTAGAGAATTTGAAAAAATAAAAATTAATAAAATAATATGTTGTGGAGTTGGTTAAAATGAAAGATACTATAATATATCTAATTAGACATGCCCAAACAATTGAGGAGAATGGAATTAGAAATACAAACGAAACCTCTCAAATAATTAACGAAAAAGAAATATTATCTGTATATGGAGAAGAACAATCTAAGAAATTAAGTGAAAATAAAGAATTAAATAATATTGATATAATATGGTCAAGTAGTTATACAAGAGCAAAAGCTACAGCAAAATATATTGCAAACATAAATAATTTGCCTATTAATTTAGATAGAAACTTAAGTGAGAGAAAACTAGGAAATTTAAAAGAGTTAGGCGAATTTATGAAAGATAAAAAAACAAGAGATCCTTCACAAGAACAATTATTAGATAGAAAATTTAAAACTTCTGATGGAGAGAGCGCAGAAGATACAAGACATAGGATGACTAATTTTTTTAATAGAATTTTAAAAGAATATGAAGGACAGAAAATTGTAGTAGTAAGTCATGGTGGCTCAATAAAATTTTTTCTATTAAATTGGTGTGAAGTAAACGAGGATGTTAAATTAGTATATAACAATGTGGTTTTAGATATAACATCACCTTGCTTATTAAAAATGATTTTTAGAGAAAATAGGTTAATAAATTTAGAACAAATAAAAATATAAAATTATATTAGAAGGAATATTATATGAAAAAAGTAAGTTATAAAGATTTTTTAGGTAAGAAAGTTAAAGTTGTTATGGATAGACCAATGGGCTCAAAACATCCTAAATGGAATTTTTTATATCCAATTAATTATGGGTATGTTCCGAATACAATTAGTGGAGATGGTGAAGAATTAGATGCATATATAGTAGGAATATTTGAACCACTAAAAGAATATGAAGGAAAATGTATAGCCGCAATACATAGATTGGATGATGATGACGATAAATTAGTGATTGCTCCTGAAGAAAAGATATATACTAAACAACAAATTGAGGCATTAGTAGAATTTCAAGAAAGATTCTTCGAACATGAGATTATTGAAGAAATAAATAATATAAAAGATAGAGGAGAATAAACATAAGATGAAATATAAATATATATTTTTTGATTGGGGATACACATTAATTAGTAAATTTGAAAATGTTGATGATAAAATAAATAAAATATTAAAAAAATAGAAAAGAAATTTAAAATGATCCTATTATAATAGAAATAGGCGAAACTTTAAAAGAAAAATG
The DNA here is from genome assembly GCA_944386175.1 of uncultured Clostridia bacterium. GTDB lineage: Bacteria > Bacillota > Clostridia > TANB77 > CAG-508 > CAG-269. Next base: position 2,500 of record CALXAB010000054.1, on the reverse strand, counting down.
CAATTATAACAAAATAAAATATATATCTATATAAGGAGAAATGCAATGGAAATAAAAGATGTTTTTGGGGATTTTCCTACATTAGAAACAAATAGATTAATTTTGAGAAAATTTAAATTAACAGATGTAGATGATTTATTTGAATATGCAAGTAACAAAAATATTGATAAATATGTACCGTGGCATGTATATAATGATAGAAATGAAGCGGTAGAATTTATTAATTCAAAAATACAAAGGTATAATGAAGGTAAATTATCTTCTTGGGCTATAGAATTAAAGAAAAACAACAAAATGATAGGAAGTATAGATTTTGGAAAATGGTACACAAAATCAAATTGTGCAACAATTGGATATACAATAAGTTGTGATTATTGGAATAATGGATATGCTACTGAAGCATTAAGAGAAGTAATAAAATTCGGTTTTGAAACTATGAAATTACATAGAATTCAAATGGAACATGTCAAAGAAAATGTTGCATCTGGAAAAGTAATGATGAAAAATGGACTAAAGTATGAGGGAACACTCAGAGATGCAGCATATTACAAAGGAAAATATTATGATAAAAAAATTTATAGTATATTAAAAAAGGAATATATGGATTTAAAATAAAAATATTATTAAGCCTAAATTATAACATTTTAAAATAACACCTAATGAGATAATTAGTTTAGTAAAAAAGTATGATAATAGCAATACAATCAAAGGATTGGAAGTAAGTATAGAAAATCTAAATGATATAAATGGGTTAGAAAGGATAAAGAAAGAAAACATTGAAGGTATTTTAAAAGAGTTCGAAAAATTGAAATTTACTTATAATATAGGACATGAGCTTATAGATAATAATTTTGTATCGAATTTATCTAATTTGTTATTAGAAAGACTAAATAATATTCATATCCATATTTATAATGAAAATAGAGATCATTATCCTAAATAGTAGGAATATTTGAACCACTAAAAGAATATGAAGGAAAATGTATAGCTGCAATACATAGATTGGATGATGATGACGATAAATTAGTGATTGCTCCTGAAGAAAAGATATATACTAAACAACAAATTGAGGCATTAGTAGAATTTCAAGAAAGATTTTTCGGATATGAGATTATTGAAGAAATAAATAATATAAAAGATAAAGGAGAAGAAAGATAAGATGAAATATAAATATATATTTTTTGATTGGGGATATACATTAATCAGTAAATTTGAAAATGTTGATGATAAAATAAATAAAATATTAGAAAAATATAATTTTAAATGGGATGATATATTTAGAAAATGGAAAAACTATCAAATTTTAAATTCTCTAGGAAAGGTTACAGAGAAAGAAATATATAAAGATTTATCATCAATCTTAAATATAACAGAAGAAGATTTAAAAAAAATTGATATGCTATTATTAGAATCTCATATTTTAGATGGCGAGACGAGAGAGACTATTGTTAAATTATACGAAAAAGGTTATTATCTAGGAATTATAAGTAATAATTCTATTAGGAATGTTGAATATATTTTAAAACGTGAAGATATAAGAAAATATTTTAAAAAAGTAGTTATTTCAGAAGAAGTAAAAGAAAGAAAACCAAATTTAAAAGTATATATGAAAGCATTTGAAGAAATTCCAAAAGAAGAATACCAAAAAATAGCATTTGTAAGTGATGAACTACTAGAAGATTTATTAGGAGTAAAAGTATTAGGTGTAAAAACTATATGGTATCAGCAAGATATAAATAACAAATGGAAGAAAAAAGAAGAAGTTTTAATAGAGCCAGATTATAAAATAAAATCAATGAAAGAATTATTAGATATTATTTAATAAAATACGATTGCTTGTAACAGATATAGAATGATGTATATCTGTTTTTTAAGTAATAAATCATATGTTTTGACATATACATTAAAAAAGAAAGAGGTGGACATGAATGTAGTAAGGAGTTATTCAAACGAAGGAAAAACATTGCAAGAACTTATGTAATAACAAATATACATATCAAAAACAAAGTGGATTAAAAGATGATATGGTTGCAATTTGTAGTATGTATAATAGATATGGAAAAGATTATTGTACAAGAAAAGCAATAAGAGAAAGTATTTTGAATAAATTTGTAGTAGAAGATTTAAGAAAAAATTTGCAAGAGAAAATAGATAAAGAAAAATTGATAAATTTAATTGATAAAAGCAGTATAAATATAGAAAAAAAGAAAATAGAAAAAAGAATTACAGATAATAAAAAAAGAATTAATGAAATTAACAAAATACTAAAAACAGCTTATGAAGATAGAGTAAATGGAATAATAAATACAAAAGAATTTGTTACATATTCAGAAAGTTATAAAAAAGAGCAAGAAGATTTAATACAAAAAACAGAAATTTTAAATCTAAAATTACAAGACTATGAAAATACAAAAGAAAAAGAATTAATAAAATACATAAAAGAAATTGTAAGTTTTGAAAATATAGATAGAAATATAATTTTAAATTTAATAGATAGTAT
>CALXAB010000053.1 GCA_944386175.1 uncultured Clostridia bacterium | reverse complement strand
ATTGTAAGCGAAGAAGTAACCAAAGATAATACAGTAAGTGGAACAACAAATCAATGGTCAACAACATTTGAAAATGTGGACAAATACGATGAAAACGGACAAGAAATAAAATACACAGTTGAAGAAAAAGAAAAAAATACTGGAGACTTAAAATTTTATACAACACAAGTAGGAGAAGTAACAAATGGAGAAGTTAATATAACAAATACATTTAAAGTACCAGAAGAAACGACAAACATAGTAATGAAAAAAATATGGGAAGACAATAATAATGTGGCAGGAAAGAGACCAGAAAGGATAAAAGTAGAATTAAAAGATGAAAAAGGAACAGTAAAAGAAGAAATAATAAGTAAATCAAATGAAAAAGAAGAAAATGAATGGGAATACACATTTACAGGAGTAGAAAAATATGACGAAAATGGAGAAGAGAAGGAATATGAAGTAGAAGAAAAAGAAGTAGAAGAAGGAGATTTAAAATTCTATGAAAAAGAAGTAGGGGAAAACAAATTAGAAATAAAGAATGTGTTTAAAGTACCAGATGAAAGGATTGAAGTTCCTGTAACAATAATATGGAATGACAATGAAGATGAAATGCAAAAGAGACCAGACAGTGTAGAAATTACAGCAAAAGGTGGAACAAATGTTAAAACAGAAACAGTAACAAAACAAGAAAATTGGAAACATACTATTAAAGACTTACCAAAATATGATGCAATGGGTAATGAAATAATATACTCAGTTGAAGAAACAAATATTAATAGTAGATATTATATATGTTCAGAAATAGCTGGAGATATGAATAATGGTTATATAATAACAAATAATTTCCAATTACCAGGAGATACGGTAGAGTTAACAGCTACAATATATGCAACAGATGAAATAAATGGAAGTGGAATAGATAAGTGTCAATATGGTTGGTCAGATAGTAGAAATGTTGAGCCAGCTGAATGGATAGACTTTACATCAGGAGATACAATCAAAAGGTCAAATGTTGGTATTGGAATATATTATCTATGGATAAATGTAACTGATAAAGCAGGAAACGTAGCAGATGTTCAAAAAATTAGATATATTGTAGAATTAGAAAGACCTGTAGTAAAAATAGTTGAAACAGGAGAAAGCTACAATACAATACAAGAAGCAATAAACGCTGTAGGAAATACAAAATCAACTCTTGAATTGATAAGAGATACAGATGAAACAAGTACAATAAATGCTGGACAAAACATAACTCTACAATTAAATGGTTATACATTAGGAAGCTCAACGAGACAAAAAGCAGTAATAACAAATAATGGAACATTAACTATATTAGATAATAATACTCAAAAATCAGGAGTAATAGAAAATCTTGTAGGAACAGCTATAGAAAATAATGGAATACTAACAATAGGAAATAATTCAGATTCTATAGATAATAATAGCCCTACAATAATAGGAAACAAAATAGCAATAATAAACAACCAAGTACTAAACTATTATGATGGAACAATAAAAGGTAGAGTGGCTATACAAGGAGATATTCAGTCAATACCACAAGGACATACAATTAATGAAATTAAAGATGGCGAAATGATAAAAATTAATTTAAATTAGTGAGAAAATAGACAGAGAGAAAATAATTTCTACCAATTTATAAACAGCTTAGAGAGATAAGAATTTATAAAATTTTTGTCCTTCCAAGCTGTTATTTAATTATTAGGAGTTTTGCTTTATATACAATATTTCAAAGTAATAGTTGAAAGTAATGTAAATATATGTTATTATTTTAATAGTATTTGGTAATGTAAAAAGTTCTATAAAAAAATGTAAAAAAGTATATTGTAAATCAAATATAGGTAAAAACTTTATTAAATAAGATGTAATATACAATATAACTTTTGGTGGACAGCGATGTCTCAACAAATAGAATATACAATTTTAACATTGATATATACCTCCTTATATATGGATTTTATCCTAATGAGGTTAAGAGAACATTCTACTTACCTATCTGCGTTTTATAGTGTATACATATATTTTAGGATATAGTTATATAATGTTACGGAATTTAAATAGACAAATAAAACTGTTGCATTTTTCATGACACTTTGTGTCAAGCAAAGCGACGGAATGGAGGTTTATATGGAGAAATCGACTAAAGAAGAAATTACTAATAAAGAAAAAAATAAAACAATATTAAAATATATTTTAATAATAATATTTTTAGTTATTATTATAGGATTAATTTATTTTTTAACAGTTATTAAGCAGAATTCAACAAATATTGAAACTGAAATAAATTATAATCTGTTAAATGTAGAAAAAGATAATGGGAATATAATTATGCAAAATGAAACAAATGCAGAAGTAAAAGATGGTGTTAAAAGAAATATTTCTAATAATATAAAAAAGGAAAGAAAATATAATGATATAGTTATCAAAGAGGCAACTATTGAAGCAAGTGGAGGTATGTCACAATTTATAGCTATAATTAAAAATTCACTTAATAAAGATGTACAGGGAGAACTTGTACAAGTAATATTTGTAAATCAAAGTAATAGTGAAATTACTAGAATAGAAACATATTTTCCAAATTTAGCTAAAGGGGAAACTTCAACTTTAAATATTAGTACAGATATAGACTTAACAAATGCATATGATTATTATATACAAAAAATTAAATAAAATATAATTTATATACATAAATTATGTTGACATTATAACTATTTCAAAGTACAATAAAAAGAGAAAAATAAGGAGAAAAAGTTATGCAAAATAAAAGTAAAAAAATCTTTGAGATTTTTACTTCGAGAAATAAAATATATTTAGCTATTATATTTCTATTACTAGTTGTAATATGTATTGAAAATATAGAGATGATAATTCCAGCAATTTTCTTATTTTTAATTATATCGATATATTCATATCATACAAGTAATAAGAAAAAAAGTGAAATAAGTGAAACAATTCAAGATTTGACATTAACAATAGATTCAGCAGCAAAAACAAGTCTAATAAATTCACCATTTCCATTAATAATAATTGAAACTAATGGGAATATAACGTGGAAAAATTCAAAATTTTCAGAAGAATTTAAAAATGTAGATATAAAAACATATTTAAATAATTTAATATTAGATGTAAAATTAGATATTATAAATAAAGAAAAAAATGATAATACACCAATATTAAAGCATATACAAATAAATGAAAAATACTATGAGATTGTTGCAAAATTTGTGAAATCTAGAAATAATAAAGAAAAAAATAATAAAGAATATATTATGATGCTATATTTTATAGATGAAACAGAGAATATAAAATTACAAAAAGAATATAAAAATTCAAAATCATGTGTAACTATAATGATGATAGATAATTATGAAGAAATAATTCAACAAATAGAAAGTGAAGAAAAAACAAAAATACTTGCAGAAATAGATAAATGTGTGTATGAATGGACAAATCAAACAAATGGAATATTAATAAAATCTGATAGAGACACATATATATATTTATTTGAACAGAGATACTTAGAAGAAGTTAAAGAAGACAAATTTAGTATATTAGATAAAGTAAAAGAAATAAACACAAATGAAAATTTGCAATTAACATTAAGTATAGCTGTATCAAATGATGGTGTAACAGATAAGGATAAATTTAAATCAGCTCAAGAAGCAATGGAAGTTATATTAGGACGAGGTGGAGACCAAGCGGTAATAAGGGAAAATGAAATATATAAATTCTATGGAGGAAGAGCTCAAGAAGTAGAAAAAAGAACTAAAGTAAAAGCAAGAGTTGTAGCACATGCATTGGAAAACTTAATAAAAGACTCTAGTAAAGTAATGATAATGGGACACACAAATCCAGATATAGATGCTATGGGATCAAGTTTGGGCATATATAGATTAGTAAAAAGTTTAGGAAAAAATGCATATATAATAGATAGTAATGAAAATAATACATTAGAAATATTTAAAGAGTCCTTATTGAAAGATCCAGAATATGAAGATATTTTAATAACAAAAGAAGTAGCAGAAGAAAATATCGACAATGATACATTATTAATAATAGTGGATACACATAAAGTGAATTATGTAGAAGCACCAGAATTACTAACTAAAACAGAAAAAATAGTAATTGTAGATCATCACAGAAGAAGTACAGATTATATAGAAAATGCAATACTAGTATTTCAAGAAGTATATGCATCATCAGCAGCAGAGCTAGTAACAGAATTGATACAATATGCTGAAACAAGAGTAGAACTAAGAACAATTGAGGCAGAAAGCTTATATGCAGGAATAATGATGGATACAAAGAATTTTACGTTTAAAACAGGTGTAAGAACATTTGAAGCTGCCGCTTTTCTGAGAAAAAAAGGAATAGATATTATAAGAGTAAAGAAATGGTTCCAAAGTGATTTAGAAACATTTAATAAGATAGCAGAAATAGTAACAAATGCAGAAATTGTAAATCAATCAATAGCAATAGCTATATATAACAAAAAAGAGAAAGATGCAAGCTTAATATGTGCAAAAGCAGCCGATGAATTACTTACAATAAGTAATATAACAGCATCATTTGTAATAGGAGAACAAGGCGATAAAGTTTGCATAAGTGGTAGATCTATAGGAGATATCAATGTACAAGTAATATTAGAAAAGCTAGGTGGTGGAGGACATATAACATTAGCAGGAGCACAAGTAGAAGGAATGTCAATAGAAGAGACAAAGCAAGAACTAATAAATAGAATAAATGAATATTTTTATGAATTAGAAAATTAGTGCCAGATTGCGAGGGGACGTTCCTTCAATCCCTAAGATTCGGGATAATGGGGACGGACCTGTTTGCCAAAGGGGACGGGCTATTTTGGCAAACAGGTCCGTCCCCATTATCCCGAATCTTAGGGATTGAAGGAACGTCCCCTAATTTGAAAGGAGAAAGAGATATGAAAGTAATATTAAAAGCAGATATAAAAGGAGTAGGAAAAAAAGATCAAATAATAAATGCATCAGATGGGTATGCACGTAATTTTTTATTTCCAAAAAATCTAGCTGTAGAAGCAAACAGTGATAATATGAGTAAATTAAAAGCAAAGCAAGACTCATTAAAATTCCAAAAAAATCAAGAAAAAGAAGAAGCAATACGAATAGCAGATAAATTAAAAAGAATATCTTTAAGAATAAAAGTGAAAGCAGGAAAGAATGGAAAGATATTTGGTGGAGTTTCTACAAAAGAAATATCTAAAGAATTAGAACTTCAACATGGAATAAATATTGATAAGAAAAAAATTGATTTAAAGGAAACAATAAAAACACTTGGTGTTCACAATATAAGTATAAAATTATTTGAAGGTGTTATTGGAATTTTAAAAGTAGATGTTGTTTCAGAGTAATAATATAATATCAAGTTTATAGGTATAATCTTTACTAAAAACCTAAATATAAAAAGGATGAGAGTAATAATGGAATTAGGAAAAGTACCACCACATGATTTAGAAGCAGAGCAAGCAGTTCTAGGTAGTATGTTGACAGATAAAGATGCAGTTATTTCAGCGATAGAGATATTAAAAGAAGAAGATTTTTATAGGCCTGATAATAGGGCTATTTATAGTGCAATTTTAAATTTATATAATAAAGATGAGCCAATAGACCTAATAACAGTAAAGTCAGAACTAGAAAGTATGGGAAAATTTGAACAAATAGGGGGACTAGATTATTTAGTAACTTTGCCAGATAAAGTACCTACAACAGCAAACGCAATAAAATATATAAAAATTGTAGAAGAAAAATCAACTTTAAGAAACCTTATAAAAACAGCAAATGAAATAATAGATTTAGGGTATGATCCAACTGAAGATGTTGATGATATAATGGAAAGTGCAGAAAAAAAGATATTCAATATAATGCAAAATAAAGACAAAAAAGGATATACTCCAATAAAAGATGTGTTAGTTGAAAGTTTTACACAATTAGAGGAATTATATAATAGAAAGCAACATATAACAGGAGTGCCATCAGGTTTTACAGAGTTGGATTACAAAACAGCAGGATTCCATGGATCAGATTTAATATTGATAGCTGCTAGGCCAGCAATGGGAAAATCAGCATTTGCACTTAATATAGCAACAAATGCAGCAGTAAGAGCAAATGTGCCAGTTGTAATATTTAGTTTGGAAATGTCAAAAGAACAAATGGTAAACAGAATTTTATGTAGTGAAGCAATGGTAGATAGTAATAAAGTAAGAACAGGAAAATTAGATGATGATGACTGGACAAAACTGGCAGGAAGTATAGGGCCATTATCTGATGCAGAAATATACATAGATGATACACCAGGTATTTCAGTAATGGAAATAAGAGCAAAATGTAGAAAATTAAAACTAGAAAAAAATATAGGAATGGTAGTAATAGACTATTTACAACTTGTTCAAGGAAGTAACAGAAGAGGTGGAACACGTGAACAAGAGATTTCAGAAATAAGTAGATCATTAAAAATATTAGCAAAAGAGATAGGAGTGCCAGTAATAGCACTATCACAATTATCAAGAGCAGTAGAACAAAGACCAGACCATAGACCAATGTTATCAGACTTAAGAGAATCAGGAGCAATAGAACAAGATGCAGATATAGTTATGTTTTTATACAGAGATGATTATTATAATAAAGAAAGTGAAAAAAAAGACATAGCAGAAGTTATCATAGCAAAGCATAGAGGAGGATCATTAGGAACAGTAGACTTGTTATGGTTAGGAAGTTACACAAAATTTGTCAATTTAGAAAAAAGGTTTGATGACTAGAGATTGCCAAAGTGCCAAAGGGGACGGGCTATTTTGGCACACTTTTGGGGGGACAATGTTATATAGGGGCATATTTTAAAATTTGAAAGGAGAATTTATGCCAAGAATACCAAGAAACCATATGACAGTGTCTTTTTTTCATATAATGACACAAGGAATAAATAAAGAATATATATTTGAAACAAATGAAGAAAAAAATAAATATTTGAAATTAATTAATTCAGAAGAAAAAAATTTAGAGATCAAAATATTATCATATTGCGTTATGAGTAATCATTCACATATTTTAATAAATACGCAGAGTACTAATGATATGGCAACATTTATGCATAAAATAAATACACAATATGCCGTGTATTACAATAAAAAACATGTTAGAACAGGATATGTTTTTAAGAATAGATATAAATCACAAGCGATAATGTCTGTAAATCATTTATATCGTTGTATAGATTATATTAATGAAAATCCAATAAAGGCTGGAATCTGTAAAGATAAGTCAGATTATAGATTTTCAAGTTTTAAAAGGTTATATAATAATAGCCAAGAAAATGTAAGAAAGAATCTCGAAATACTAATATTGCAAAGTGAAAAAACATTGATAAATAATGATGAAAAAGATTTGGAGTTTAACTTGTTAGAATATGATAAGGTTGACAAAAATCAAATATGTAAAGAAGAAGTTGAAAAATATTTAAAAGCCGAAAATATTAATGTAAAAAACTTGAAAGATAATAAAGAATATTTAAAGGAATTAGTGAAATTGTTAAAGTCAAAAAATATTTCATTTAGAACAATGGAAGATATAATTAAAATAAATAGAGAAAGTTTGAGAAGATTGTTAAAAAATAATTAATGAAAAAATAGTACAGCAAAAAGTGATAAAAGCATAAAATAGAGAATCGAAGAGATAATGAAGGAGAAAAGGTTGAAAAATAATTATAATTTTGGCGTTATATGTGGCTAGCTGCATTTGAAATTTAATCAACATATAAAGAGTTACGCCTCATAAAGTTCAAATTTGTTTTGACAGCTCAAAATTTAATTTTTTACCAACCAGATTTGTCACTTAGAAAGGAAAGAGATTAAACATGGCAAAAAGAATAAAAGAAGATTGTTATACTAAAACTATAAATACAATAAAAAAATATAATTTAATAGAAAATGATGACAAAATAGTAGTAGGAGTTTCTGGAGGACCAGATTCAATGTGTTTGTTAGATATTTTAATAAAGGTGTGCCAAAATAACCCGTCCCCTTTGGCAATTATTGTGGCACATGTTAATCATATGATTAGAGATGAAGCAGATGAAGAAGAAAATTTTGTAAAAAATTTTTGTAAAAAAAATAATGTTAAATTTTATTCTAAAAGAATAGATGTAAAAAAAATAGCTAATACTAATAAAATAGGGATCGAAGAAGCTGGAAGAAATGAAAGATATGCTTTTTTTGAAGAAGTCTTGCTAAAAGAAAATGCAAATAAAATAGCAATTGCACATAATAAAAATGACAAGGCTGAGACTGTTATAATGAATATATTAAGGGGAACTGGAATAAGTGGATTAAAAGGAATAGAAGTTAAAAATGGTAAATATATAAGACCATTGATAGAATGTGAAAGATATGAAATAGAAGATTACTGTATAAAAGAAAACTTAAATCCAAAAATAGACAAATCTAATTTTAATAATATATATACAAGGAATAAAGTGCGAAACATCGTTATTCCGTATATAAAAGATGAGTTCAATCCTAATATAATAGAAACAATAAGTAGATTATCAGAACTAGTTACAGAAGAAGAAGAATACATAGAAAAACAAGTAAAAAATGCTTATATAACTGTATTACTAGATGAAACAGAAAATGAAATTATTTTAGACTTAAAAACGTTTAATTTACAAGAAAAAGTAATAAAATCAAAAATTATAATATATACTATAACAAGACTTTTTGGCACTTCAAAAGGTATAGGAAAAGTACATATAGAAGATATTTTAAAACTTTGTAGTAACAATATTGGAAACAAATATCTTACTCCAAATAAAAATGTTAAAATTTATATAAAAAATCATAAAATATATGTATCAAAGCTATAACTATTATCCGTAAAGACTTACAAAACCAACATTTTTTGTAATCAAAAAGAAATAAAAAAACTATTGAAAAAGAAAAAACAATATGATATAAGAGTTTTATCATTTTAAGGAATGTCTGTTGTTTAAGATTGACAATAGATAAATAAAAAACATGAGGAGGAATTATTTTGAAAAATGGAATAAAAACATTAGCCATGTGGCTGATAATAGGAGTAATATTTATAGTAGTTTTATCATCTATAATAGAAAATAGTGATTCTAAATTAAAATATTCTGAGTTACTTACTAGTATAAATGAAGGAAATGTAGAATCAATACAAATAGAATCAGATGGAAAAACAGCAACTGTTCAAATGAAAGAAGATAAAATAAAAAAAGAAGTTAATATACCAGATATGGGAAGTTTTTTAACTTATTCTGAAGAATTTTTAAAAAACGGAGCATTTACATTAGAAGAAAAATCACAATCAATATTTATAACAATACTTAGTTTATTAACACCATTTGGATTATTAATAATATTCTTAATTTTCTGGTTTTTAATGATGGGGGGAGCAAATAGTGGAAACCCTGGAAGTAAAACAATGTCATTTGGAAAAAGCAAAGCAAGAATGATGACACCAGCAGAAAAAAATAAAATTACATTTGAAGATGTAGCAGGTGTAGATGAAGAAAAAGAAGAATTAGAAGAAATAGTACAATTTTTAAAAAATCCTAAAAAATTTACAGATATGGGAGCAAGAATACCTAAAGGAGTTCTATTAGTTGGTCAACCAGGTACAGGTAAAACATTACTTGCAAAAGCTGTAGCAGGAGAAGCGGGAGTACCATTTTTTATAATAAGTGG
>CALXAB010000052.1 GCA_944386175.1 uncultured Clostridia bacterium | reverse complement strand
AATACCAGGCGCAAAAGATGTTATCAATATGTTGCAAAAAGAAGGAAATGAACTTATTGTAATATCAGCAAGAGGTGTAATGGTAGAAGAAATGAAAGATGTTGCAATGGAAAAGTTTAAAGAAGAAGGAATTTCATTTAATAAATGTTATTGGAAACAAGATGATAAATTAGAAGTCGCACAAAAAGAAAATATAGATTTTATGGTAGATGACTCATATGATGTTTGTAAAAAATTATCAGAAAATGGAATAAAAACAATATATTTTAGAGATAAAGAAATGAAGAAACTAGAACAGAATGAATATTTAAAAGAAGTAAATAATTGGGGAGAAATCTATAGATATATAAAGGAGAGGGAAAAAAATTGAAAATATTAATGGGAACAAAAAATCCAGGAAAAATAGAAGGAGCAAGACAGGCTTTTGAAAAATATTTTGAAAATGTTGAAATAGAAGGGATTTCAGTAGATTCTGAAGTAGGAGACCAACCATTTAATGAAGAAATATTACAAGGTGCTAAAAATAGAGTAAAAAACCTAAAAAAATATACAAAGGAAAATAAAATAGAAGTTGACTTTTACATATCTAGTGAAGCAGGAATTACAAATTCATTAGGAGAATGGATTGATATTAATTGTGTTGTAATAGAAGATTCAAAAGGATTTCAAAGTGTAGGAACAAGTCAAGGATTTCCAATACCTGAAAAATATATGGAAGAAATAAAACAAACAGAACTAGGAAAGGTTATGGATAAAATATTTAGTGGAAAAGATTTAGGTAAGGGAAAAGGTGGAATAAGTTATTTAACAAAAAATGAAGTTTCAAGAATTGATTTAACAAGAAATGCATTTATTATGGCATTAACTAAATATATAAATGGCGATATATGGAGGTAAGATACAGTAGATAAAGTCTTAAAGATCAAAGAAAATATTTCAAAATAAAATAGTTGGAGGAAAAAGACTATGAAAGTAATAGTAGGTGGAATTATAGAGAAAAATGGAAAATATTTATTAGTACAAGAAGCAAAGGAAAAATGCTATAAAAAATGGAATTTTCCAGCAGGACATTTAGATTTTAACGAAAGTTTAGAACAAGGAGCAATTAGAGAAATAAAAGAAGAAACAGGTTGTGATGTTGAATTAAATGGAATTTGTTATATCAATAACAGAATTTCAGAAGATGATATATTTATAATGATAGTTTTTAATGCTAAATTAATAAAAGAAGATATTAAATATGATAAAGAAGAAATATTAGATGTAAAATGGTTTGATTATGATGAGATAGTAAATAATATGGACGAGCAATTAAGAGGAAACTATGTAAAAAAAGCAGTTCATAATCAAAAAAACAATTTAATTGCAACAATGGATATTATTGAGGCAATTAAAGATTAAATTGAGGTTTATATTTTAAAATTAAAGGAGAAGAATAATATGAATAGTAAATATGAGTTTTCATAGCAGGTAGGGCTAGAAATAAAGAAAATATATTAAAAATATGTGCTTTATTTGATAAGTATAAGATTTCTTACTATTGCTTTTTAAAAGATGAAAATGATTGGGGATATGGAAATAAAAATCAAAATCCTGAACAAAAGCAAAAGGAATTTGAAGCATTAAGTTTAAAAAGTGATATTGTTTTAAATCTATTTCACAAAGATTTGGAAGGAGAAAAAAATTCAAAAAATTTATTACTTGTTTTGCCAGCTGGAAAAGCAGCACATATTGAATCGGGAATTGCATATGGATTAGGAAAAAAATGTTATGCAATTGGTGAATATGATGCAACAGATACTTTGTATAATATTTTTGATGAAATATTTATCAATGAAACTGAATTAGAAAAATTTTTAAAAGAATATCAAAAAAGCTAAATTACATATTTTAATATAAGAAAATACATAAATATTATAATGAGAGTGGTCTTATATATGATGTAACTAAAATGTATGATGACTATGTGGAAATCATTGAACGATAAAAAATAGGAGAAAACTAATTAAACATATGTGGTTTTGTAAATAGGAGAACAGAAAAATGATTACAAAGAATAGACAAAAGGTGATAATATGCAAGATACTAAAATAGAAAATATATTAAATAGTTTATCAAAATCAAATTTCAGAAGTAAATTTCATTTGAAACAAAAAGATAAAGATTATATAAAGGAAAAAGGAATAGAAAAAATCAGAGAACACGCTTATGATTTCATAAATAAAAGATTAGCACCAGAAGATATCCCAAATGATGGAAAACAAACACCTATGAGAGGACATCCTGTATTTATAGCACAACATGCTACTGCAACTTGTTGTAGAGGCTGTTTATATAAATGGCATAAAATACAAGAAGGAATAGAACTGAACGAGGAGCAGAAGAATTATATTATAAATGTAATAATGTCATGGATAGATAGAGAAATGAAAAATAGTTAAAAGAAAAAGTAGAAAGGAAATCTAAATGCTAAAATATATAATTTAGATACAAAAGACTTTCAAGTTCAAAAATGGAGTGAACTTGAAAATGTAAGATACTTTTATGATTTCTTCAAAAGAAGAAAGAGTGAATTTGAGAAATGAATTAAAAGAAAAAATATGGAGGTAAAAGAGTTTGAAGATGAAGAATTTATCAAAAAAGAACAATCAGATGTTTTATTATTTGAAGCATATGATGAACCAGTAAGAACAAAAGCAATAAAATTAGCAAAACAAGCGTTAGAAATAAATCCGGATAACATAGATGCAGAAAATTTTATTACTAAGCATGAAACTAACGCAATAAAAAGATTAAAGAAAAAGGAAGGAAACTATAGAAAATGTAAAAAGGTACTTAAGTAATTACGAGAAAATAATGAAAATATAGGGGAAAAGATGATGTCTACAAACAAAAAAATTCTAAAAATAATATATACAATAATATTAATGATAGAACTATTAATTATAGTGATATTATACATACAAAATCCAATGAATGAATATTTTGAAGAATATGTACCATTTTTTCAAAGATATTTCTAACAATAGGATTTTTATTTTTATTAAGTATAGTTATTTACATAATTGAAAATAGAGTAAATAACAAGAACCAAGAAGAATTAGATGAATATAATATACAGTCTAATTTTGATATTGATTTTAGGGATAAAGATATTTTATATTTATCAACGATATTTAATAAAAGACAACCAGAAAAAAAGAGTTAATTTTATTAATAATGCAATTAATAAATAAGAAAGTAATTGATTTGTCATGCTATTTAAATGGTAACAAATATCAATATATAATAGAAAAAAGAAAATCAGAATTTAGCAATATAACTAATGTTGAACAACAATTAATTAATTATTTATTTAAAAATTCAGACAGAGTAGATTTAATAAAAAAATTAGATGAGTTATATAGTAAAGATAATTCAAATGATATTGTAAATACATGTAAAGAATATATTAAAAATATTGTTAAAATAAAAAAAACATCAATGAAAAAAGTATTTCAAATTATAACAGCAATTATTGCTATATTAGTAATATTTTTAGGTTTTATAGTTATGATTTTAAATGTATCAACACAAGAGCATTATACAAATTCTATAATTATTATTGGAAGATACATATTATATGCAAGTATATGTATAATCGTTGGACTTATTACAACAATTATTTTGAAAAGAATAAATACAAAGTATAAATATGATAATGATTTTTATTCATGGATATGTAAAAATTTGATTTTTTTAAATTTTGAATTATTAATAAGTTTTATATTTAAAGAATATTATATAATACAATTCGTAGCATTAATTATATATTTTTTTACAACACTTACGATTATGATAATGTATAATGAATATATTTGCTTATCTGAACAAGACATAGAGATAAGAAAGAGATTGTTTTCATTAAGAGAATATTTTAAAGAAATGAAATATTTAAGAGATAAAGAATTTGGTAATATTATGACATATGAAGAATGTTTAATGTATGGATTTTTATTTAATATAACTATAAAAATAAATGATGAATTTGATATATTACAAAAACAGTTAATGGATATAGCAAAAAATGAAAGCAAATTATATATAAAATTATTTCAAAGTAATATTTTAAAGTAGGAAAGATAGACTGAAAAATTAAAATATTATAAATAGTAGATATTCTGTTAATCTTAAAACATCTAACCAAAATAGAAATAATTTACAAAAAAGCCTAAATTTTTGAAAATATTTATATTACTAAAATTGAAACCAAAAATGCATAAAAATATTAAAAATTCAAGGATTTAAAATAACTTAATAGACTCTAAAATGTTATAAAAAATATTAAAAAGGTATTGACAATTGAATACACATTCAACTATAATATAAGTAAAGTTGAATGTATATTCAATTATTTTTTAAAAAGCAATAGTTGAATACATACTCAATCAAAAACAAGGAGGTTACAATATGTCAAAAAATGAATTTGTATGTGATTGTAATATAATACATCAAACAGTAGTAGACAAAACATTAGAAAAAATGCCAAAACAAGAAATGTTTAATAAATTAGCTGAATTTTTTAAAATTATAGGAGATACAACAAGAACAAAAATATTATTTGCTTTAGATCAAAATGAGATGTGTGTATGTGATATTGCAAATGTAGTTGGGATGAGCAAGTCCTCAATATCACATCAATTAGCAATGTTAAGAAAAAGTGGAATAGTTAAATATAGGAAAGAAGGAAAAGAAGTTTATTATACTTTAGATGATGAACATGTTAAGCAAGTATTCGAAGTTGGAATTGAACACATTAAACATAAAGAAAAGAAAGAAATGTAGGAGGAAAACATTATGAGAAAAAAAGGTATAAAAATTATATTATCTCTTGTATTATTCATAATTGCAATAATAATACAATTTAAAAATGAATATGTGAATAATATAATATTTGTTATAAGCTATATTATAGTTGGATTTGAAATACTAAAAAAAGCAGTAAGAAATATTTTTAGAGGAAAAGTATTTGATGAGAATTTTTTAATGTCAGTTGCAACATTAGGAGCTTTTGTAATAGGGGAATTACCAGAAGCGGTAGCAGTAATGTTATTTTATCAAATAGGAGAATTATTCCAAAGCTATGCTGTAGATAAATCAAGAAAGTCAATTGCAAGTTTAATGGATATAAGACCAGATTATGCAAATTTATATAAAAATGATAAAATAGAAAAAATAAGTCCAGATGAAGTAAAAATAGGAGATATTATAATAGTAAAACCAGGAGAAAAAGTCCCATTAGATGGTTATATAATTGAGGGAAGAACAACACTTGATACTAAAGCATTAACAGGAGAGTCATTACCAAAAGAAATAAAAGAAGGAGAAGAAGTTGTAAGTGGTTGTATAAATTTAGACAGAGTAATAAAAATAAATGTAACAAAAGAATATGGTGAATCAACAGTAAGTAAAATATTAGATTTAGTAGAAAATGCGAGTAGTAAAAAATCTAAATCAGAAAACTTTATAACAAAATTTGCAAAATATTACACTCCAATTGTAGTTGTAATTGCACTAATATTAGCAATTTTTCCACCACTTATCATAAAAGGAGCTACATTTTCAGATTGGGTATATAGAGCATTATCATTTTTAGTTGTATCATGTCCATGTGCATTAGTAATATCAATACCTTTAAGTTTTTTTGGTGGTATAGGTGGCGCATCTAAAATGGGAGTTTTAGTAAAAGGAAGTAACTATTTAGAAGCATTAGCTAATACAGAAATAACAGTATTTGATAAAACAGGAACATTAACAAAAGGTGTTTTTGAACTACAAAAAATAAATGCAATAGATATATCAGAAGAAAAATTGTTAAAAATAGTAGCATATGCAGAAAATTTTTCAAACCATCCTATTTCAAAATCTATAAAAAAAGCGTATAATAAGCCTATAGAAGAAAGCCAAATAAAGGATTATCAAGAAATATCAGGTTTAGGAATTTCAGTTAAAATAGATGAAAAAAATGTATTAGTAGGAAATGAAAAACTAATGCAAAAAGAACAAATAGACTTTGAAAAGTCTATAGATATAGGAACAATTCTATATGTAGCAATACAAGGAAAATATGTAGGATATATTTTAATATCAGACAAGATAAAAGATGATTCAAAATATACAATAGAACAACTAAAGAAAAATAATATAAAACAAACAATAATGCTTACAGGAGATAGAAAAGACGTAGGAGAAAATGTAGCAAAACAGATAGGAATAGATAAGGTATATACAGAATTGTTGCCAGATGGAAAAGTACAAAAAATAGAAGAGTTATTAAAAAATAAATCAGAAAAAGGAAAATTAGCATTTATTGGAGACGGCATTAATGATGCCCCAGTGCTTGCATTAGCAGATATAGGAATTGCAATGGGAGGGCTAGGTGCAGATAGTGCAATAGAAGCAGCAGATATTGTAATAATGACAGATGAACCATCAAAAATAATAAATGCGATAAAATTATCTAAAAAAACAATGAGAATAGTTAAACAAAATATAGTGTTTGCAATTTTTATAAAAATTGCAGTATTAATATTAACAGCATTTGGATTATCAACAATGTGGGAAGCGGTATTTGCAGATGTTGGAGTATCAATAATTGCAATTATAAATGCTTTAAGAGTATTAAGAGTAAAAAAATAAAATAATATAGTAAAGGAGTATCAAAAATATACTTGTGTAACAAGAGATTTAGAAGATGGTAATTTAGAAGTGATAGATGAACTTATTAGTTTATTCAAAAAGTTTAAAAATTAAAAGGGAGGAAAATTAAATGAAAGAAACAATTATCAATGTAAAAGGAATGGTATGTACAGGCTGCGAAAACAGAGTAAAAAATGCTTTAAATTCAATAGAAGGAGTAGAACAAGTTGAAGCTAGTTATAAAACAGGGTTAGTTAAAGTTTTAGCTAGTGAAAATATTGAAAGAAAAGTTATGGAAGATACAATAATTGATATTGGATTTGAGGTAGAAAAGGAAGATTAAGTATGAAAAAAATAATATTATCAATAGAAGGAATGA
Organism: uncultured Clostridia bacterium; assembly: GCA_944386175.1. Taxonomy (GTDB): domain Bacteria; phylum Bacillota; class Clostridia; order TANB77; family CAG-508; genus CAG-269. The sequence continues at coordinate 2,993 of CALXAB010000052.1, read as the reverse complement.
CATGTAGTGCATGTTCAAATGGATTAGAAAAATACTTAAATAAACAACAAGGAATAAAACAAGCATCAGTAAATCTTGTTATGGCAAATGCGACAATAGAATATGATGAAAAAAATTTAGATATAGACAAACTAAATGAATTTGTAAAAAAAGCAGGATTTAAAAGTCTAGGAGAATTTAAAGAAATAAAAGTTGAAAGTAAAAATAAAAAAGAAAAAATAGAATTTATTGTATTTACAATGCTTGCAATAATATTTATGTATATTGCAATGGGACATATGATAAATTTACCAACATTATCATTTATAGATGTAAATAAAAGTCCTATAGGATATACAATATGTCTATTTATATTTGCAATTTTATTTGTGATATATGGATTTGATATTTTAAAAAATGGTTACAAAAATCTAATACACAAAACACCAAATATGGACACATTAGTAGGAATTGGAGTATTAAGTAGCTTTTTATATAGTCTTTATAGCATGATTTCAGTCATAAATGGAAACAATTCAGCAATTCATAATTTATATTTTGAATCAGTAGCAATGGTAATATATTTCATAAAATTAGGTAGATATCTAGACGGAATAAGCAAAGATAAGACTAAAGAAGCAATACAAAAATTAGTAAAAATAACACCAGAAAAAGCAATAATAAAAATAGAAGGAAAAGAAAAAGAAGTAACAATAGATGAAGTACATAAAGGAGATATAGTAATTAGTAGACCTGGTGAAAGGATATCAGTAGATGGAGAAATAGTAGAAGGAAAAACACATTTGGATGAATCATTTATAACAGGAGAAAGTAAGCCAGTAACTAAGAGCATAGGGCAAAAAGTAATAGCAGGAAGCATTAATTTTGATGGATATATAGAATATAAAGCAGAAAAAATAGGAAAAGAATCTACAATATCTGAAATAGTAAAATTGGTAGTAGAAGCAAGCAATACAAAAGCACCAATAGCTAAAATTGCGGATAAAGTCTCAAGCTATTTTGTACCTGTAGTTATTGCAATTGCAATTTTAACATTCATAACATACTTAATACTAGGATATGATTTTGCAAATAGTTTAATTCCATTTGTAACAATACTAGTTGTAGCATGTCCATGTAGTTTGGGGCTTGCTACACCACTTGCAATAGTAGTAGCAGAAGGATTATGTGCAAATAATGGTATATTAGTAAAGAAAAGTGAAATACTAGAAAATGCACAAAAAATAAATACAATAGTATTTGATAAAACAGGAACTTTAACATATGGAACATTAAAAATATGTGAAATCAGAAACTATAGTAATATGGAAGATAACAAGTTATTACAATTAGTAGGAAGTATTGAATCTAAATCAACACATCCAATAGGAAAGGCATTTACAGATTATTTGGAAGAAAATAAAATAAATAAATTAGAAGTAAAAGAATTTGAAAACATTAGTGGATATGGAATTATAGGAGTGGTAGATAACCAAAAAATAATTATTGGAAACTCTAAAATTATACAAAATAACAATATAGAAAACAATTGTAAAAAAGATGAGGAAGAACTATCAAACAAAGGAAATAGCATAGTATATGTAGCTCAAAATAATAAAATAATAGCAATAATTGGAGTAAATGATATTGTAAGAGATAATGCAAAAGAAATAATAAATGAACTTAATAAAAATGCAATTGATATTATAATGCTAACAGGAGATAATAAGGAAACAGCAACTAAAATAGCAAAAGATATAGGTATAACAAAAGTAATAGCAAATGTTTTACCTTCAGAAAAAACAAATGCGATAAAAAAATTAAAATCAGAAAATAAAAATGTTATGATGTGTGGGGACGGAATTAATGATAGTCCAGCTATTGCAACAGCAGACATAGGTGTTAGCATAAAAGGAGGAACAGATATTGCAATGGATTCATCAGATGTTATCCTTACAAGAGATAATTTAGATAGTATAACTAAATTGATTTCTATTAGTAAAAGAACTATAAAAATAATAAAACAAAACCTATTTTGGGCGTTTTTCTATAATGTTTTAATGATTCCAATTGCAATTGGACTTTTAAAACCATTTGGAATATCAATAAATCCTATGATTGCAAGTATTGCAATGGTATTAAGTAGCTTGACAGTTATTTGTAATACTTTGAGGCTGAGAAGAAATTTTTAAAATTGTCTTGACAAATTAAAAATATCAAAGTATAATAGTTACTGTTATTGCTTATGGCGAAGTAGCTCAGTTGGCTAGAGCATTCGGTTCATACCCGAAGGGTCATGTGTTCGAATCACATCTTCGCTACCATTAGAAAATAAATTTGTGTAACCTGTATCTATGAATACAGGTTATTTTATTCTTATATAAAAAAAGATATATGAAACAACAAAAAAGATTTTTTTATATAAAAAAAACATATTTTTATAAAATAAAATTATAAAAAAATTATATAAATGATACAATTTAATTAGAACAAAAGAGGTGAGGAAATGATAGATAAAGTCTGTATATTCTTAACCAATAAAATTAGAAAAGAAATGCCTGAAATAGATGATGAACGAGCAGAAGTTATAAATTATGGCTTACAAAATATATTAGGAGAAATACCTAAAATATTTATAATGCTAGGAGTAGCATATATATTAGGAATATTTCCTTTAGCATTATTTACTTTTATAGTACTAATGCCATATAAAGGATTTGTAGGTGGAGTTCATTTACATACTCATTTAGGATGTATACTATTTACAACAATGTTTTTTTGCGGAATTCCATATCTTGCACAATATATATTTTTATCACAAATAGCTAAATATATAGTAATATTTCTAATATGGATTTTTGGAATTATAATGATAAAATTATATGCTCCAGCAGACACAGAAAATGTTCCAATATTAAGAAAAAAAGATAGAAAGAAAAAACAAATATTATCTTATATTACATTTACATTAGGTTTGATTTGTGCAATTTTCATAAAAGATAATACAATTTCAA
>CALXAB010000051.1 GCA_944386175.1 uncultured Clostridia bacterium | reverse complement strand
AACGCACTCAAACTGGTTGATGCAACTGAGTTTGAAGTGCGTTCTTCCATTATTTTCCTACCAAAGTCAGGTTATATTATGTTTATAATTTTAATACTTTTTCTTGAAAAAGTCAATATTAATTCTTTACTTTTTTATAATGTTATTATATAATTTATATGTTGATTATTTGCTTCTATAGCTCAGTTGGTAGAGTGCTACCTTGGTAAGGTAGAGGTCACGGGTTCAATTCCCGTTAGAAGCCCCAACGACGTTTTCGTTTGAACTTTTTTCAATTATTCAAATGATGTGTACATTTCTAACTTAACTAAAAAGATTTAATTATGAGAGTCGAAAAATATTTTACATAAAAAATTCATATTTTGAGTATCAAATTTGATTTTGATACTCAAAATATGATAAAATGTATTCAATGCATTGCAATATATAGTCTATCAAAAAGGGAGGATTTACTATGACAGAACAATTACTTCGGGCTTCTTTAAAAAGAGCTCATGAAAAGGGACAAGTTGGTTTACTTATTTGGGCAAATTGGACTCAATGGGATGATTGGTCCAATGACATAAAACAAGGAAATGCAAATTATGAGTTTGCATTGTCAAAAGTAATTGAAGGAAAAGAAGCCACAATTACTTTTGAATGGCTTGCTTTTAAAATGCCTAATATCTTTGCAGTTTCTGTTTCCAAGTTGCTGTCTTCTGATGAATTCTTTAAGGAAGTTTTGGATGTATGTGAAAAAACTCATCATCAAGGCCCAATCACTCTAATTCCTTCGAATGAATTATTCGAAGGAATTATGTAAAAAATTTTCAAGATAGGCATAGCGGTTTCATTGTAGAAACCGCTTAAATATTATAAATAATCAAAATTCATTAAGTGAATTGAATTTTGATTATTAATGTCGGTTTTTATGACAGTATTATTTTATAACTTCTTGTTTTTTTCTTATTCTTATTTAAATATCTTTGATACATTTCATATTTAAATATAGCATCTACACACAATAAAAATAGTCATATATAATTGGATAACTATATGACTAGCAATTTATAAAATCAGCTTCCGAAAATTTCTCGATAACTCAATTTTCATTTTTTACAACACCATTATTAATTATTAAAACAATTATAACTATTTTATTATTGCATTATATACATACAAAAATTCACAACTAAGGTCCGTCCCTATTGTCCCCAATTTTAGGGATTAAAGGAACGTCCCCTTTATTGCTTTTTTTCTTATTCTTTGAATCGCATTATCCACAGATTTTACTGGAGAATCTAGTTTTTGTGCTATTATGTTGTAACTTTCTCCCTTCATAAATCTATTTAGTACTTGTTTTTCAAAATCACTTAAACTTTTTTCAATATTATTTTGTAGTTGCTCATAGTATTCTTTTTTCATTATTGTTTCTAGTGGGTCTTCTATTGTGTTACTGTCAAATGTATCTATTAGTTCTACACTGTCTTCTTCGTTGTTGTCATATGCTGCTGTATTTAATGATAAATATGAGTTTAATGGCATATGCTTTTGTCTGTTAGATGTTTTTATTGCTGTTATTAGTTGTCTTTCTATACATATATTTGCAAATGATTTGAAACTGTTTTGTTTATCTTTGTTATAGCTTTTTATCGCTTTATATAGTCCAATCATCCCTTCTTGTATTATATCTTCTCTTTCTGCTCCTATTAAAAAATATTTGCCAACTTTTATATTAACTAATTCTTTATATTTGTCTAATAAATATGTTAGAGCTTTTTCGTCTCCTGCCTTTATTTCTGCTATTATTTGCTCATCTGTTAAGTTTTGATATCTATTTGTTGTTGCAAAAAAAACATTTTGTTCTTGCATTAGTCAAATTACCTCCAAATGTAGTTTTTATCTATTTTTTATTATACATATCTAATTTTATTATGTCAAGGAATTACCTTATTTATCTTATTTGTCTTATTTATATTATTTATTTTATTTATATTATTTATATTATTTAGAATTTTTTAATTCTAGTTCTTGTACCAACATTTTCCAAAATTCTTCTGTTTCCATACCTTTTTGCCATGATGCTACTCCAGCAAGATTATTAGATTTTATTAATGCTACTTTTTCTTTTAATGATGTTATATCTTCTATCCACATTTTTTTTGTATTTCCATCTTCTTTATATTCTACATAGTATTGTTTTACATCATCTTTCCAATTTCTTTCTACCCCTTCTGGTATAACACTATCTATGTCTTTCATATTTACTGTTGGATTTCGCATAACTTTGCCATTACTATCTTCCACCCATAGTCTAGTATATAATGGTACTGCTAAGATTATTTTTTCTGGTTCTATTTCTTCTGTTGTTAAAAATTTATTTAAACTCAATTCTACCCAATTGTAACCTGCTGTTGTTCCTGCTTTATCACTTGACACTCCATATTGATCATATGCCATAAATATAATATAGTCTGCAACATCTCCTATTACATGTCTATCAAAACATAATGACCATGTTTCTCCTCCATCTGGGGCTGTTACATCTACTGATGTTACTAGTCCTATTTCTTTTAGTCTAGGTGTTAATTCTATAATAAATCTTGAGTATAAATCTTTGTCTTCTTGTTTCATATTTTCAAAGTCAATATTTATTCCATCTAGTTCATATTTTATACATGCATTAACAATTGATTCTATTAGTTCTTTTCTAGCTTCATAACTATTCATTATTCTTGATGTTACTGTTATCATGCCATCTCCTGCATTTGACACCATTGGCCATACTTTATATCCATTATTATGTGCCCACTCAATATATGCTTGTCCTTTTTCTCCAACATTCTCAGTAAATTTTCCTTTTTCATTAATATAGAAAAATGCTGGTGATACTACATTTACTCCTTGAATTGTTGTTCCTGTTCTATCTGGTGCAGTTGCTACATGTGAAAAATAATCCCATGTTAAGTTTATTTTTCCTTCTATTTGTTTTTCTTCTTCCATGTCTTTTCTTACTACAAATTCATTTGCTAATTTATTTGATTTTACATATCCTATTTTTCCATTTGAGGTTCTTATTCTTGTATGATCACCTTCTGTAGATATAATTACTACATTGTCTCCTTTTTTTATTCTGTCTATTGTCTTTGCAATAAAATTTGTTGAAGATTTAACAGATAAGTTTGAAGTGGTAATTGCTTGTTTTTGTTCTCTATCTAATGAATCCATTGTTACTACTTTAGATTCTTCTAAATTTTCAACTTCTATATCATATACATCTGCCATTTCCGAAATTGGTAGATATGTTGTATCTTCCTTTTTAATAGCATGTGCATGTATTGATTTATTTGAACCATTTATATTTATACTATTATCTTCAAATCCTATTTCTGCTATTTTTTTACCATATGTTGTAATTATTTTATTTATACTTTCTTCTTCATATATATATTTATCAAAAAAATTTGCTATATCTTCTTGTGATAAATATATTATGTCATCTTCTACTAAAACATCATTTTTTAAATTTGAAGTTATATTATTATTATTTATTACTAAATTAGTTTTCTTGTTTTTATCAAAAATTATATAATTACTTGCTATTAATGCCACCACAGCAAGTATTATTACAGCTAAAATCGTCATAAATATTATTTTTATTTTTTTCTTTTTCATTCTCTCAGTATCTTTTGCAATTTGTTTTACCATTGTCTTTTTTTGTATCCTTCTTCCTTCTTTCATATCTTTTGCTCCTTATTTTCATTTTTATATTATTAATATACCATAAAAATATTTTTTATCAAATGTTTTTTTATATTTTTTTCATATTTCTTAAAATTTTTTTATTTTCTTCTGATATTCTGAAAGATTCTATCCCTTTTTGTAATGCTTTATTGTATGTAAATTTATCTAATCCACTAGTTTTTAGATATTCTATTGTTTCATTAAAATATTTTATTAGACATATTGATATTGCCCAAGCTATTGCCATTTGAACATAGTATTCTTCGTTTTTAACACTTTCAAATATTTTAAAGTTTTCTTTTAAATATTTTTCTTCAATATAATAGTCCAATATTATAACAATTCCAAACCTTATTTCAAACTCTTTGTCAGAGTTTAAATATGGTTTTATAAAATCCCACATAGTTTCTTTGTATTTTTTTGTTATTTTTAATCCTGCACAAAACACATCACATATTGCCCAATTATCTATTTTAGGTATAAATTCTTTCACATATTCTAGTATTGTTTCTACATTTTTTTCTTTTGATAAACCTATTATCATTCCTTGTAGAAGTATTTCTTCATAATATTTATTATCTATATTTTTTAATAATTCCTCTGTTTTATATTTTTTTGATAATTCTTTAGCAAAATTTCTTAATACTGGAACTCTCACACCTAAAATATTATCTGTATTAGGACATAGTCCGCTATGAAACTCCTTGTATTTGGAGTCTGATAATTCTTTTAGTTTGTTTTTTATTTCTAATTTATTCATATTTGGCTTATACTCCTTTCAAATGTTAATGCTTCCGGTTTGTTCCTTTTATTGAATTCCATCTTTTATTCTCTTTTTTAAATATTCTTTTAATTCATCATCATAGCAGAATATGTAGCAACCTTTTTGTCCTCTAGTCATTAGTGTTCTATATGTATTTTTTATGATTTGCATTGCTTGGTTATAGGCTTTTTCTCGCTCTTCTCCTGATTTTTTTCTTAATTTTGTTTTTAGTCCATATAATGCATTATTATCTGATCGTGGCTTTTGAGTGTAGTCTATTTCAATATTTCCATTTCTATATATTAAATCTTTTCCTATTATAACACCTACATACTCAAACTCTAGCCCTAAACATGTATATATACAACCTGCTTGTTCTACTGTGCCTTCTCCTATTGCCCATTTTTTATCTTTTTGTAAATTCCAGCTTTTTTTAAAGTTATATTCTGGTATATCTATATCATAATATTTGGGATCATTACGAGCTTCTTTTTTAGAATCCCAGCAATATCCAGCCACAAGTCGTGATGCATTTTTTATTTTTCCTGTTTTCTTATTTTTGACATTATTTTTCTTTTTGATTAATTCATCTAATTCATTTGGCGTTTCTATTATTTTTATGTCATAATTAATTTTATTTTTGGGATTTTTAAAATTATCATTTTCTCTTATTTGTAATACATCTTCTAGCCAATATATATAATCTGAAGAACCATAACATCTAAATTGAGATGTTAATTTTAATTCTTCTACTTCTGCTCCCAATTTACTAGCATTTTTTCTAATTTCTTCTACACTTCCTATATCTTTTGTAGATATTCTTTGTAATTCATCTATAAAAAATATAGAAACTTTACTTGCATTTATTATTTCTTTTACTTGATTTTTTCCTTTTTTATCATATTGTCCATAATTTTCTTTTAATCTATGTGCTTCATCAATTACTGCTATATCTAGTTCATTTTCTTTATACTTTATATAATTTGCTCCAGATTCCATGTTTTGTACAAATTTTTTAGATTTTTTATTTTTTTTAAGTAAATATGAGTATATCTCTCTTGCTGATGGAATAGGACATATGTATTTTATATTCTCCTTACCTTCTTCTAAAAATTCTAATATCATTTTTATTGCTAATATTGTTTTTCCTGTTCCTGGTCCTCCTTTTACTATCAATACTCTTTTTTTATTATCTTTAAGTGTATTTTGGGCCATTTGTATTACTTTATCATGAACTATTTGTTGTTCATCTATTAATACTGCAAAATTACTATATTTTTTTATATCTTTTGTTTCATATTGTAATAAACTTGATGGAGTTTCTTCGCTATTTTCTATTAGTTCTATTATTTTTTGATTATCACCATATTTTATTTTATCACAAATATAATCTTGAAACTTTTTTATTTCTCCTTTGTAAAAATATGGTGCTTGTTTTATATATTTTTCATATCTTTTATCATCAAGTACATCATTTTGCTTTTTATCATAATTATGCAAAAATACACATGGATATATTTTTATATCTTTTGCTTCTTCATTATATTGATTTAGCATAAATGCATATGTCCATACTTGATAGCTTGGATGTGGAACTAATTCATAAGTTATTTTTTCTTTTCCATTTATTTTTTCTTTTTTAGTATAATTACTTACTATATATCCGATTTTATCTGTTGGTTCTTTTATTGTAGTCCATTGTTTTATTTCTATAGTAATCGCTACTTTTTCTTTGTTTTGATTATATCCTGTTATAATAAAATCTATTTTTTTATCTTGATCTATATTTGGTATTCCATGTTCTATTGAAATACCACAATTATCTGGTATTCTCTCATCTTCTAAGAGTATATACATATATGGTAAAGAACCATTCCATGAATTTGTTATCTTATACCCTGCTTTACGATCCTTTTTTGCATACTCTTTTTCTAATTCTGTAAATATTGATTGATCTTTTACTTTTTCTAAAAATTCTTTTTTGGTTGTTTCATATATTAACACTGTAATCCCCCTTATTTTATATCACTATATATTATTTTCATTTAAAAACTTTAAATATACTTCTTTTATTTGTTCTTCTTTAATAATTCCTTCTCTTAAAATATTAGGAATTCCATTAACAACTTGTACAACAGTAGATGAAATAGGCATTTTACTAGGTCCATCATCAATAAAATAATCTACTTTTCCTTTAAAATCTTTCATAATGTCATTTATATTAGTTCCACTAGGTTTTCCGGAGATATTAGCACTTGGAGTAGCAATTGGTACTCCTGAATATTCTATTAATTTTAAAGCTATTTTATTTGCTGGCATACGAACCCCTACTGTATCTGAATTTGATGTTAAGATATTTGGTACAATATCTTTTTTCTTTAAAATAATAGTTAATGGTCCTGGAAAAAATTTTTTTATTAATTCATATTCTAAATTTGTAATATCTTTTGCAATTTTGTTTATCATTTCTATACCATTTACTAATAAACTAATTGGTTTATTTAGTGGTCTTTGCTTAACTTCATATAATTTTTTTACAGATTCTTCATTTAATCCATTTGTTCCTATTCCATATACTGTTTCTGTTGGAAATATTGCTATTCCTCCTTGTTTTATAATGTTTGCAACTTTTTTTAATTGTACATCATCAATATTATGTTTTAAATTCATAAAATCCTTCTTTCTTACTTACTTTTATTATATATACTTTTTTTATTTTAGATTGTTATTGTACCATCTTGTGTTACACTCTCTAACCCCTGTAATACTCCACTAACTTTATCTAACTTTATCGGATCATCTACTTTCTGCACTTGTTCACTTATTCTTTGGATATTAGTTTTTATCTGATTTATACTTGAATAAATACATTTCTGCTAAATATTCCATCATTATCAATGATAATCTGTTATTTCCACCATTTATAAAAAATTGTCCATCACTTTCATATAATTCTAATGGTGTCTCGTGGCTTAAACTAGATTGGTCTAATTTTTTTAAATCCTTTAAATAATATTCCGGATTTCTAAAATATTGTTCAACTGCAATATCTCCTCTTTTCAAATCTATTTTAATACAAAGAATAAGATTATACAATTTTAGTAACCGTGCTAATATAAGTTTCTCATAGTATATTAATTTATATAAACATAATCATAAATAATGGATAATGTTCTATATTTTCTTCATCTTTATAAATATTGCAATCTTCTTCAAATTTCATATATCTTGTTACTGTTTTATAATTTTGTATAATTGATTTCAAAGATTTTGCTTGTTTATTTTTTCCAGACTTAACTTCAATTGCTGTGACTTTTCCATCTATATTCAATACAAAATCAATTTCTAAAGTACTTTTTCTTTCAAAATACATTAATTTACTATGTCTAGTAGCTATTTCTTCTGCACATATATTTTCTAATATTGCTCCTTGATTAATATATAATTCATCATCTAGAATTGCTTTTTGTGTACCTTCTTCTAGCATAGATATTAACAAGCCTGTATCTCTCATATATATTTTAAAACAATTTAATCGTATATTTGATATTAAAGGTAATGCTGGTTCTGATAAATTATAACAAAAGTTAATTATTCCTGCATCTTTTAGCCATTCTATTGATGATGCATATTTTCTTTCCCCAACATTTTTTTCATCTTCCTTTATTTCTGAAAATAGAAATTTCTTATTTTTCTTTGATAATTGTATTGGAATACTATTAAATGTGTTTATAATTTTTTGTTTACTACTAGTTTCAGCAAATTTTACAACATCTAATAAATAATTCTCAACAATTGCCTTCTGAAGAATTAACACTTTTGATAAGCTATTTGTTTTCACATATTCATTTACTACATTAGGCATTCCTCCAACTAACATATACATTTTAAACTGTTCTGATAGTTGTTTAATAATATATTCATCCATTGGCTTTATATTTTCGAAGCAATCTTTTACATACTCTATAGTTTCTTTTTTTATACCTACTCCCCACAAAAATTCTTCAAAGTCTAATGGATATAAATCTATAACTCTTTCATAACCTACTGGATATGATGATACCTCTTTATAATACAAACCTAATAATGAGCCAGATGAAATTACATCAATTCTTCCATCTAAAGCAAAACTTTTTAATGCTGTTCGTGCATTTGGGCAAGATTGTATCTCATCTAAAAATAAAATTGTTTTATTGGGTACTATATTTACATTTGGAAATGTAACTTCCAGTTTCATTATTAATGTGTTTATATCTAAATTGCCATTAAAAATATTTTTATACTCTGGAGTTAATTCAAAATTTATATAAATATAATTTTCATAATTTTTCTTTGCAAAATCATCAACAATAAATGTTTTTCCAACTTGCCTTGCTCCTCTAATTAATAAGCATGGCTTTTTTTCTTCTTTCTTCCATTCTTCTAATATATAGGTAATTTTTCTTTCTAACACTTTATCACCTCTAATTTTCTTTTATATATTATATTATACAAGTTTTATTCATTTTATGCAAGTTTTTCCAATGACTTTCAGGATAAATATGCAAGTTTTTACTATGACTTTTAGCTTTAGATTACAATTTTTTTAACGACTTTTAATTTTATGTTTCTTTTTTAGCTTTTGTTTCTTATATTAGCAATTCAAATTTATCTTCTAAAACGTTCACAGAGTCTCTTCCTACAAAAACCTTAAAATCTCCTTTCTCTGCTACGAATTCTAATTTTTCATTCCAAAATTTTAACTTTTTTTGCATTTATTTCATATAATATTTAATAACTTTAATCGTATTAAAATTATAAAGATAGGAGATGTTTTAATGTATTATATAACTTCTAATGACAAGACTAAAATCGCTATTTTTGACTTAAATCCAAAAGGAAAGAAGACTATCGTATTAATTCATGGTTGGCCACTTTCTCATAAAATGTTCGAATACCAATTGCCTTCATTATTAAATGCTAATTATAGAATTATAATGTTTGATTTACGTGGTTTTGGCATGTCTCAAGAAACTGCTAATGGTTATACATATGATCAATTTTCAACTGACTTATATTATGTCGTATCTTCATTAGGCTTACATCGTTTTGATTTACTTGGTTTTTCTATGGGTGGTGCAATTGCTACTAGATATATGGCTCTTTATAATGGTTATGGTGTATCTAAATTGTGTTTACTCGATTCTGCTGTTCCAAGTTATTGTAAGACTTTAGAGAATCCATATGGTCAGACTATAGAAGCAACTAATCAATTAATTGATTTAGGTCTTAACGATAGACCAGCTTTAAATCAATATTTTGGTTCAATTTTTTTTGCTAGAACTCCTTCTTTAGCATTTAAAAATTGGTTTCAAGATTTAAGTAATAGTGCCAGTGGTATTGGAGAAATGAGTTCTTTAATTTCTCTTCGTGATGAAAATATTTTTGATGATTTAAAAAAAATTAGAGTTCCTACTGGTATTTTTCATGGTAGGGAAGATAAAATTTGTCCTTTTGGCATGGCTCAAATTATGAAACAAGAGATTTCTAATTCTATATTATTTCCATTTGATAATGCAGGACATGGCACTTTTTATGACGCTAAAAATATTTTTAATAATACTTTAATTGATTTTTTATCAGAGCCTTAAAATATTTCTATA
>CALXAB010000050.1 GCA_944386175.1 uncultured Clostridia bacterium | reverse complement strand
ATTTTAGGGATTGAAGGAACGTCCCCTAGATCCTAAGTGTGCCAAAATAGCCCGTCCCTAATGGCAATCTCAAGGTCTGTCCCCATTGTCCCGAATTTTAGGGATTGAAGGAACGTCCCCTTAATTGTTATCGTTGTTATTATTATTTTGTCTTTGTTCATTGTTTTTGTTTTTATTATTTTTGTTGTTATTGTTTTTCTTTGACATAATGAAGCACCTCCATTCAAATTCTAATAATATTTTTAACCAAAATGAAATATTTTATACAAATTAGATGAGTATTTTTTATAATAAAAATATCTTTTTATTGATTTTACTATAATTTATACAAATTAGATTTGTATTTTCAATATTTTTGATATATAATATATAACATATTGTAATAAATTACATACTATTTAATGGAGGTAAACGTGATATGGAATTTGTAAACAAAAAACTGGAAGAATTTAATGAATACATAAAATTTAGAAAAGTTGCAATAATAGGATTAGGAGTAAGTAATATTCCGCTATTAGATTATTTATATGAAAAAAAAGCAAATGTTACTGTATTTGATGAAAGAAGCATAGATGATATTCCAAAAGACATAATGGATAAAATAACATCTTACAATTTTGCATTTTATTTAGGAAAAAATTGTCTTGAAAATTTAAATGGTTTTAATGTCATTTTCCGTTCCCCAAGTTGTTTACCTACAAGGGAAGAGTTACAACAAGAATCAAGCAGGGGGGCAATAGTTACTACAGAAATAGAAATGTTAATGCAAATGGCACCATGTAAAGTAATTGGAATAACTGGAAGTGATGGAAAAACTACAACTACCAGTTTGATTAATGCAATTTTGAAAAAAGCGAATTATAATACATATTTAGGTGGAAATATTGGAACTCCATTGTTTACAAAATTAAGTGAAATGAAGCCAGATGATATTATTGTTTTAGAATTAAGTAGTTTTCAATTAATGGGAATGGAAATAAGTCCGAATATTTCTGTTATTACTAATATAACTCCAAATCATTTAAATATACATAAAGATTATAACGAATATATAGAAGCTAAAAAGAATATTTTTAAATATCAAAATGAAGATGAAATAGTTGTTTTAAATTATGATAATGAAATTACAAGAAACTGTGCAAAAGAAGCTAAATCAAAAGTAATATTTTTCAGTAGTAAAGAAAAATTAGATAATGGATTTATAGTAGATGATGGAATTATAAAGGAATGTGAAGACAAAGTAAGAAAACATATATTAAATACTAAAGAAGTGATATTAAGAGGAAATCATAATTATGAAAATATTGCTACAGCTATTGCAGCAACAAAAGGATTAGTAGATTTAGATATAGCAATAGAAGCAGTAAAAGAGTTTAAACCCGTAGAATATAGATTAGAATTAGTCAAAGAAATAGATGATGTAAAATGGTATAATGATTCAGTTAGTTCATCTCCAACAAGAACTATTGCTGGATTACATTCTTTTGATGAGGAAATAATATTAATAGCTGGAGGATATGACAAAAATTTAGACTATACACCAATTGCGAAACCAATAGTAGAAAAGGTAAAGGGACTAATACTATTAGGTCAAACTTCTGATAAAATTTTTGATGCTGTAAAACAAGAACTAGAAAATGAGCATAAAGATTTAGATATATATGTATGTGATAGTTTAGAGCAAACTGTTTTATTAGCTAAAAAGATAGCTAAACCAGGTCAAATAGTACTATTCTCACCTGCAAGTGCTAGTTTTGATATGTTTAAAAATTTTGCTGATAGAGGAAACAAATTCAAAAAATTAGTTAATCAATTATAATTAGATGTCAAAATATAACACAAAATTAAACTAATTTTCATAATATATATAAAATATTAAGGAGGTTAGTTTATGTATAATCAAACATATGAAGACTACATAAGAAGCATACTAGGATATCCAAATAACACAAATAGCATGTATGGTACAAATTCTAGAGAAGATGTATATTCTTATCCTACGATAAATTCTACTTCTTCAGAAGAAATTGAACAATATTATCCGGAAATTTACAGAATAATATATCCAATGGTGTGTAAAAGTTGTAATAGTAATACAAATCCAATAACACGAGAATTAATTGATAATATGACTGATGAAATATATTTTGCAATTGAAAGCAACAATGAAATAGAAGTTAATATAACGCTAAATAATGAAGTTAGAAGTAATAATAATGAAGAAAATTTAAGTAGTCCCAAAAGTGCAACCAACAATAGAAACATAGTAAGCAAAATAAATACACAAGATAAAAATTTTATATCAAAAGAAGAAAATAGAAAAGAAAATAGAGGAGAAAACAGGGAAGATAGGCAGGTAAGAAATAATACATTAAGAGATTTAATAAGAATATTAATAATAAGACAGTTATTACAAAATCGACCTAATCGACCTAATTTTCCGCCACAGCCACCAAGGCCACCATTTCCAGGAGGACCACGGACCAGATCCAGGAAGACCACCTATTATGCCAAGAAGTTCATATTATAGTAATCAAACATCAATGAGAATGCCAGATATATACGAAAATTTTTAAGGTATAAATATACTAATAATTTTAACTAAAATTAGAAAAAGGTAGAAAATTGTGTGCACGAACAATGACGCGGGCTTTGAAATGTTATAAACAGAGAAAATGTTAAAAAAGCCGCTATTGTATAAAAAACAAAATAGAATTGTCATTTTAGAAAAGATTCTAAAATGGCAATTTTATTTTTTTAGAATATATTTTTTTATTTTGCAAAAAATAATAATGAGATTTTTTTGAAAGGTGGTAATTTTAATGAAAATTAAAGATTGTATGTGTAATGATGTATGCTGTGTAAATGCAAATACAAAAATATCAGAAGTAGCAAACTTAATGAGCACAAATCATATAGGATGTATTCCTGTATGTGATGACAATAATTGCATTTGTGGAATAGTTACAGATAGGGATATTTTATTAAGATGTGTTGCATGTGATAAGGATAACAAAAATACACCTGTAAGCGAAGTTATGACTTGCAATGTATGTACTTGTAATGAAAATGAAGAAATAAGTAATGCAGAAATGAAAATGTCAAAAAATCAAATAAGAAGATTGCCAATATGTGATGAAAACAATCATGTTATAGGTATGTTAACATTAGGTGATTTAGCTCAAAATTGTGATGAAATAGGAAAACAGAATGTTTGTAATACTATACA
Organism: uncultured Clostridia bacterium; assembly: GCA_944386175.1. Taxonomy (GTDB): domain Bacteria; phylum Bacillota; class Clostridia; order TANB77; family CAG-508; genus CAG-269. The sequence goes on along the minus strand of CALXAB010000050.1, from coordinate 7,005 downwards.
AAATATATGTAATACAAATAATACAAAAAATGCAGAATAGTTTTTAAATAGAAAATAGTTTTTTTGATAGAACTAACTTTCTACATTAGCATAACAATTTAATTTAAAATTAAGTTACAGTCCGAAAAGTATTTGCTTTTCGGATATTTAAATGCAGTAAGAAAAAAATTAATTATATAATTTAAATACTATATTAGCTAATAAATAAAATATTTTATACATATAATAAAGAAAGAGGAGTGAGATTAATTATGATAATAGACATGCCATATTGGACAAGAGTATTAAAAAATATATTATATGTTGCATTACTATTAATAGGGCTATATATAGCATTAAAACTATCAATTTTTTATATGCCATTTTTAATTGCATTTATAATATCGCTAATAATTGAACCAGCAATAAAATTCATAATGAAAAAAACAAAACTAACAAGAAGAACCAGCTCAATTATAATTTTCTTAATTGCATCTATCATATTAATTGGTAGTATAACATGGATAATAATTACATTATTTTCCGAATCCTCAAGCTTATTACAAAGTCTCAACGACTATTTTGATAAAATTTATATTCAATTTCAAAATCTTATTAGTTCTATGAATTTTGATAAAATTCATCTATCAAATGAATTATTAAGTGTTATACAAAATTCAACAGGTGATGTATTAGATACTGTATCAAATTGGGTTAGAAATTTATTAACAGGATTAATAGATATTGTTACAAGTTTACCATCAATGGCTATTTGTATTGGTATAACTGTAGTTGCTTTATATTTTATATGTGTAGATAAAATATATATAATAGATCAAATAGAACACCATGTACCTAAAGTATGGGTAAAAAAGATTGGCAGTCATATGAGAGATCTAATAAAAACATTAGGAGGATATTTAAAAGCTGAAGCAAGTTTAGTGTTAGTCTCTTTTATCATTTCTTTAATTGGTTTGTATATTTTAGAATTTTTGAATTTTAATATTAGTTATCCTTTATTGATAGCTTTGTTTATAGGTTTTGTTGATGCTCTTCCGATATTGGGTTCAGGTAGTGTAATGATACCTTGGGCTATAATTTGTGCTTTAAATGGAGATATTTCTCTAGGAATTGCAATTATTGTGTTACTTATAATAATGTCTGTAGTAAGGCAAATTTTAGAACCTAAACTTGTTAGTAAAAATATTGGTGTTCATCCAATTTTTACCTTGATTGCTATGTACACAGGTTTTAAAGTCATTGGTGTTATTGGGTTGTTGATAGGTCCTATTGTCTTAATTATTTTTAAGAATATTTTTGCAAGCTTGATAGATCAAGGTGTATTTAAAACGATTTTTGACAAAAAATAAAAATTGTACAATTAAATAGACATTTTAAACATACAAATAATAATTAAAAAGTCAGTGCAATAGTTAGTGTGTTACTGATTAATAGTTTTTATAAATTATATTAAAAAAGTTGAAAAAATACTAAAATTATGTTAATATATTATTAATAAATTTTGTAACTATTAACTTTTTTAAAATAAAGAAAGGTAAAAGAATATGAAAAAATTATATTACAAAATTGAATTACGGATAAAAAGGATTGATGTATGCAATGTTAAAGAAAATGATTGGACTTCTTATGTTAGTGACGGGTATGCCATAATTGACGGAAATACCATTAAGGGATTTTTAACAAATGATTTAATTGAAGGAATTATTTCAAATTATGAATCAATGCATATCCAATTGATTGAATACAAAGAAAATGAAAAAGATAATTTTTTTACATTTTCTAATTTTTCTAGACTTATAGAATTTCCAAATGAATATTATTTGGAAGAAGACCAAAATAAAAACATTTCTGCTATAATATGTTTTATAAAAAAGGAAGAAAATGTGTTAAGACAAAAAAGGATAGAGGAAATATTAAAAAGTGTAAAAGCTCTACATCAAATTATTCCGTAAAAATAAGACGTGTGAAATTTGCACGTCTTAAAAAATTTATTCCCATTCAATAGTTGCAGGTGGTTTAGAAGTAATATCATAGACAACTCTATTTACATGAGAAACTTCATTTACAATACGACTTGAGACTTTTTCTAAAACCTCGTAAGGGATCTTACTCCAGATACCAGTCATAAAATCCGTAGTTTCAACAGCACGAAGAGCTATAGTATAATCATAAGTTCTTTCATCACCCATAACACCTACAGATTTTAAGTTAGTTAAAACAGCAAAATATTGATTAATATTTTTGTTCAAACCTGCATTTGCTATTTCTTCTCTAAAAATACTATCCGCTTCTTTCAAAATATTTAACTTATCATCTGTAATATCACCAATAATTCTAATAGCTAAGCCAGGACCAGGGAAAGGTTGCCTAAATACTAAATTTTCAGGAATACCTAATTCTAAGCCTGTTTTTCTAACTTCATCTTTAAATAAATCTCTTAAAGGTTCTACAATTTCTTTAAAATCAACATAGTCAGGCAAACCACCAACGTTATGATGGCTTTTAATAACAGAACTTTTACCTAAACCACTTTCTATTACATCAGGATAAATAGTTCCTTGTACTAGAAAATCAACAGCTCCAATTTTTTTTGCTTCTTCTTCAAAGACCCTTATAAATTCTTCACCAATAATTTTCCTTTTTTTCTCTGGATCAGTAACACTAGCAAGTTTATTTAAAAATCTATCTTTAGCATTAACTCTAATTAAATTAATATCAAATTGATTTCTGAAAATATCCTCAACTTCATCACCTTCATTTTTGCGAAGTAAGCCATGATCGACAAAAATACAAGTTAAATTTTTTCCAATAGCTTTATTTAACAAAACTGCAGCAACTGATGAATCTACACCTCCTGATAAAGCACAAAGAGCTTTTTTATCTCCAATTTTTGTTTTTAAATTTTTAATGCTTTCATCCACAAACGATGATATTTGCCAATCACCAGTACATTTACAAACATCAAATAAAAAGTTTTTAATAACTTGTGTTCCATTAACAGAATTATTAACTTCTGGATGGAATTGTATACCATATAGATTTTTTTCAATATTTTCAATAGCAGCATTTGGACAAGATGGGGTAGAACCTATATTTTTAAACCCATCTGGCAAGAGTTCAACATAATCTGTATGGCTCATTAAAAAGATATTATGAGAATTAAAGTTTTTAAATAGTAATGAAGTGTTGTCAATATTAACATCTATTGTCCCGTATTCCCTTTTGGCAGCTCTTGCAACTTTTCCACCTAATGTATTAGTCATTAATTGCATTCCATAACAAATTCCTAATATAGGTATGTTTAAATTGAATATTTCAGGGTTGCACTTTGGCGAGTTTTCGCCATATACACTTGCTGGTCCTCCTGTGAATATTATTCCTTTAGGATTTTTTTCTTTTATTTTTTCTATTGATATGTCAAATGGCACAACTTCTGAGTACACATTACATTCTCTTACTCGTCTGGCTATTAATTGATTATATTGTCCTCCAAAATCTAAAATTAAAACTAGTTCATTTTTCATTTTTACAAATCCTTTCAAGTATTAAAATATAATTTTATTATAACGTAATCTAAATAATGTTGTCAATAATCAAACTCTGTGATATACTATAAATATCTTATTAAAAACTTTACATAATTGTTAATGGGCTTTTAAAAGAATATAACAGTAAAAAATTATTATAAAAGGAGAAATTTTATAATGGATGAATTTAAAGTTATTGATATAATGAATGAGTCAATGTTAAAATTATTAAAAGATAAAAATGTAAATTATGAGAAGAACATAAAAATAAGAAAGCTTTTGGAAGATAAAAGTATTTTTTTTAAAATTAGCCAATTTGAAGCATATACAATCTTACAAAATGTAGGAGTTAAACAAGAAAATATAGAAAAAGTATATAAAAAGTTGGTTTCCCCAAATATGTTTTATGATTTGTTAAACAAAGGTATAATAAAAAAAGATAATAGTAATTTAATTATTAAATATGACTTGTATAATTCGGATAATTTGTTTAAAAAACAAAATAAATAATTTATATTTTTAGAAAATTATTATGGAGGATAAAAAATGAAGGATGAATATATAGTACAATTTTATAATGAATTAAATCAAGCCTTAGAAGGAGAATATAAAATCATTTTAGAGCCTAAGAGAGATTTAAAAGAAAATTGGATTGAATATGATCAAGTAAAATGGGAATTAGAAGAACCAATTAAAAATTTAGTAAAAGAATTATCAACAGATAAGTCTTTAAGTTTAGAGGAGAAAATTTTAAAAATTTATGAATTTATATGTTTAAATTATATATATGATGTAAATGTATTATATTTTTTTAAAAAAGACAAAAGTGATGAAAATAATATAAAATATATTGCTGTTGATTGGTATGGAAGAATAATTGATGATAAATGGAAAGAAAATAGAAAAAAGCACAATAGAAGGATATGTTATGAATTTGCTAGATTTTATGCTAAGGCAATAAATGAACTACGAGGAAATGAAGATAATATTGAAGCATTTATGGTTGGAGATATAGACAATTTACATTATGTTGTTGGATTAACAGGTGATAAATATAGTGTTATTTTAGATTTAGATGATTTTAACAATCTAAAAGATCTTACAAGATTAAAATTAGGATTGACAATTAAAGGAATAAAAATTTTAAGAGATAATGAGGGACAATTTCAAAAATACGTTGATAAATTCAATAAAAATAGAAAAAATGAATTAGTTGAGATTGAAGATGCAAAAGAAAAATTAAAAGATAAAGATATTATTATGTATTTTAATTGTGTAATAGATATATTAAATAAATATAAAATTGATTCACAAGGATTTTTTGAATATATGAGATCAATAATTGAGCAAGAAGGATTTGAAATAGAAAAATTATGGAAAGAAGATATTGGGGCAAATGAAAAAAGATATGAAAGATGTCTGATTTTTAATTTGGATAATAAAACTTATTTACTTGACAGTATTGATAAATCACTAAAAATAATTGAAAAAGAAAAAATTGATACAAAAATATATGTTTTTAATCCAGAAAAAAATCAATATCCTTATTATGGAGGATAAATGTATATATGCAATTTAATTATTGGAATAGGGGGAAAAGTCAATATGAGCATAGATGTAGAAAAACTTAATAAATTAAATAAGTTAGTTAGTTTATTTTTTCGAAGGAAACATATAATTGTATTAAATCCAAAAGATAAACAAAAAAATGAAATAGATCCAAATGCAAATATAACATATGACAAGTCTGAATGGAAAATACCTGACAAACTTAGTTATCTGGTTAATGAATTGTCTGAAAGTAGTTATTTAAATAATGAAGATAAAATTTTAATGATATTTGAAAAAATATGTAAAGGATATATATATGATGATAATTTAATATCATACATACAAAAAGTTGATGATGATTCATATGAGTTGCCAGATTGGTATGGTAGAGAAATTAATGAAAAATGGGAAAAAAACAGAGAAAAACATAATAGAAGAGTATGCTACGAAGTATCTAGATATCTTGCAGAAAGTCTTAATGAATTATTCAAAGATAATGATGATTATAATATTTGTATCCTTTGGGATAAAGGACATACTCATTATTTTGTAGGATTAAGTTGTAATGATTATAGTATTACTTTAGATACAGACGATTTTGATAATATAAAAGATCTCACAAGATTAAAAACAGGTTTAACTGCTCAAGGGATAATTATTTTAGATGACAAAGAAAACAAATTCAAAAATGCACTTGATAAATTTAATAAAAATAGGAGTCAAGATTCGATAAAAAAGATAGAACAAGACATAGCTACAAATACGGCATCTTCAAATATTAATATAGACAATCAAAGTTCTATTTCAACAGATGAGAATGATGATATAGCTTTTATTAGAAATGCAATAGAAATATTAAAAGACAAATATAAAATTGACTCACAAGGATTATTTGAATACATAAAAGAAATAGTAGATATTAAATTAGGACCAGAGAAGAGAAAAAAAGTATGGAAAAAGATAGAAGGAAAAGATGGTAAAGCAACAAGATATGTAAGATGTTTAGTTTTGGATATGGATGATCAAAAATATATAATTGATGTTGAAGAAAGCATATTACGTACATTTAACGAAGAAGAATTTAAAAGTGAAGATGCGGTCTTTATACCTTATAAAGAGCTTTCACGAGATAGTGATGAACTATATGATGGAACATAGCATTAAAACATTGAAAAATCAAGAAAAAAATGCTATAATAAAAGTGTAGCAAATGTTTGTTTTTGAAAAAGGAGGACGACAACTATGCTAAAAGTTGCAATTGCAACAACATCACAAGAGAAAATCAAAGGAATAAAGGAAGGTGTTTTACGGTTCTATAAATTAGAGCCATCTGAAATTAAACTTTATTCTATGCAGATGGAATCAGGTGTTCCTTGTCAACCGTTTGGAGATGAAACTTATAACGGAGCTCTGAATAGAGTTGAAGGAATAAGAGAAAAACTTCCAGAAGATGTTGATTTATATATTAGCTGTGAAGCTGGTATAGAAAATCAATTTGGACAATATTTCAATGTACAGGTTGTTTGTATATTTGATAATAAGTCCAAACAATATTTCTGGGGTAAAAGCTCCGGTTGGCAAATCCCAACAGAAGATATTAAAATAATTAAGTGTAAGACACTTGATTATTATCTCAGAAACAAAGGGATTAACTCTATTGAAGAGTTACTTGGAACCAAAAATTCCAGAAGCCTTATGATAAGACAGGCTACTGAGTTAGCATTGTCCTATCAAAAATTAATAAACAATTGAGATGATGTCTCAATTGTTTATTAGGTTAGGGGACGTTGCTTCAATCCCTAAAATTCGGGAACAAAGGGACGGACCTCCCCCAAGTTTAGCATCTCACATTCCCCATTGGTAAGCCCATTATCTTCAAATATGTGATTTTGAATGTGATTGAAATAATTTTAGAAATTCTTGATTA
>CALXAB010000049.1 GCA_944386175.1 uncultured Clostridia bacterium | reverse complement strand
GGTCCGTCCCTTTGTTCCCTAATTTTCGGGATTGAAGGAACGTCCCCTAGCGTTAGAAAGAACGTCCCCTAGCGTTGCCAAAATAGCCCGTCCCTAATGGCAATTTCAAGGAACGTCCCCTTAAGAAAAACGCCCCTATTCAAAATCTTCCATTAATTGATTCAACTCTTGTTTTCCATTAACTCTAATACCATTTTCCATTTCAATTTTATCTGTATCAGTCAAATAATCTGTTGAAATTTGTGTTGTTTCGTACTCTTGTTCTTGTCCATTCTCTAAAATTTTATAAACTACTACCTTCCCATCGTTTTCTTTTACTAAATAGTGTTCTCCACATTCACCTTCAACTTCTTTATATAAAATCACTTCATTTGAAGTAAATTTTTCTACTTTCCAATCAGTGTATTTTTCTTCTATATCTGTTTTTGTGCAATTTATCAATTCTTGTGGCATATTATTATATTCCTCTTTTATATGATCACATTCTTTATAATATGTTTTATATGTTATTGAAGAATTTGGTGATATTTTTTCTTCATTTGAATTTGTTTCTAACATATTACTATTCTCTAATTCTTCATATTCATCGGTACAGTCGTCTAAAATATTTTCATCTGATATTTTTGTTTCTACTATTTCGTTTTTTTTGCTTTCATCTGATTTAGAAATAAGTATCCCTGTAATGATAGCTCCTAATACTACTATAATACATATCATTGTAATTATTACTTTGTTCATATAAATCCCTCCATTTTAAGTTAACAAAGATTTTAATTTAATAGGATCTTCCTGAATTCCTATTAGACACGTAATTTTAATATTTTTAGTAGTATTTACATTTTTGTCAAATTTATACCATCAATATCATATAATTATGTTTTAATAAAATAATCTTTTTCCATTTGTATGAATAATAATTTCTCCATTTTTATCTGTTCTAAAAATCTTCGTTCCAAATTTATTTAGTCTATTAATGACTTCTAAAGCTGGATGATTAAAAAGATTATTTTTTCCTACTCCAATTAGACCTATTTTAGGATTAACTACTTTTAAAAATTTGTCTGTTGTTGAAGTTTTAGATCCATGATGTGCTATTTTAAGTACTGTAGACTTAAGCTTTTCCACATTTTTCCCATACAATGTTAATATCTTTTCTTCTGTTACTTTCTCTATATCTCCTGTAAAGAGCATTGAAAAATTTTTATATTGCAATTTAAATACTAAAGAATTATTATTTAAAACATTTTCTTGGATTTGTTCTTCAGTTGGCCATAAAATATCAACATACAAATTTTTTTCTATTTCTAATTTATCTCCTTGCTTTAAAATTTTTACATTTATTTCTTTCTCTTTTATAATATTTAAAAACTTTTGATAATTTTCCGAGTTTTCTATCTGTTTTGATATGAATATTTGATCTACTTTCAATTCTTCCAATATTGTTAAAATTCCACCTATATGATCTTGATCGAAATGGGATACAAAGATATAATCAATTTTAGTATATCCTCTATCTAAAATATATGGCAATAGCACACTTTCGCCTACATTATATTCTGATGAAGTACTTCCTCCTCCATCTATTAAAATTGTTTTATTTTTTGGAGTTATTATAAAAGTAGAATCTCCTTGTCCTACATCTATAAAATGTATTTTTAAATTTTTAGGAATTATATTATAGATAAAACTTATTATTAAAAAAATTAAAATTATCTGTATGATTTTTTTCTTATTTTGATTAAATTTATATATCATAAGTGAAAATACATTTTTGATTCTGATTTCTGTATAATTTGGATTTTTTAAATTAATTGCTCTATATATTGCATTTACAATTAATATAAATATATAATATATTATTATTTGCCAAGTTCTGGGTGTAGAAATATATATTTTTGAAAATGGTAAATTACTGACTTCTGCAATTAATATTAAAACTTTAATTCCTAACAATACTATTCCAGAGAAAAACTTGGCAATTTCTATTGAAATAACTGAGATAATTACACATATAAAACCTATTATTATAACTGGTCCTATTATAATACTCACAAAAAGATTTGATATAAAAAAATATATTCCTAACAAATTAAAATGATATAATAATATTGGCAATATCATAATTTGTGCTGAAAATGTAACTGATAATATTTGTTTTATATTATCTACCAATAAAATTATCTTTCTATTTATTCTATATTTTATTTTCCTATTCCTTATTTTTATACTTCTAAAAAAATTATATATATTTTTATTGAAAATTATTATCCCAATAGTTCCCAAATATGATAATTGTAGCCCAACATTTGTTATCAAAAATGGATTATATATTAATAATATTAGCAATGAAAATGCTATTGATGTGTAAATATCATTTTTTCTATATATCAATTTAGACATTATTACTAATATTCCCATTATACTTGCTCTTACAATTGATGGAGAAAATCCTGTTATAAACATATATATAAATAATACAAACAATGTTATAATTCTTGTTTTCCTTTTTCCTAGAAACTTTTTAAAAATTATTTCAACACCTAATATTATATATGTTATATGCATACCTGAAATAGCTAATACATGTGATATACTGGCTATTTTAAAATTTTCTTGTATATCATCTTCTATATTTTTAGTTTCGCCTAATATCAATCCTAAAAAAATAGAACTATATTTTTTGGGCATTAATTTGTTTATATTATTTGTTATTTTCAACTTTATATTGTTAGCTAATAAATTAATAATATTTATATTATTCTTAGAAATAATACTAATTTTTTCAGCTTTTATACTTCCATGAATTTTTATAGATTTTAAATAATTACTATAATCGAATCCTCCAAAGTTCCTTTTTCCAGATGGTTTAGTAAATTCTCCTTCTAAACGTATTTGATATCCATATTCTAAGTCAATATTTTGCTTTTTATTTACATTTAAAATTAACTGTGAATTTTTATATTTTTTAACTTTATCTGCTGTTTTTTCTATTTTAGTCTGATTAGTCTCTATTATACTATCTACTCTTATTTTATATACATTTTTAAATTCTTTTTCTTCTTTATTGCTTATAACGGTTGCTATTATTGCCAGTTTTTGTTCATCTTCATATAAATTATCATAGTTTTTATTTTGAAATTTGATTATTGTACTAGAAATAATTGATGTTATTAGAATTATAAAAATAACCTTTTGATTTAAAAATATTTTTAGATATCTTATATATCTTTTTAATGATAACAATTTTAATTTATTATCATATATCTTTGTTTTTCGTTTTTTTAATTTTGATATTAAAAAATATATAAATATTATTGGAAAATATAAGAGGACTATACTAATATTAATGTATAGCCCCCATATTATTCCAATTATATATCCTATAAGGATTGTTAAAATTGGTCTTTTCATCATATTTATTATTACATTCCTTTTATATTACTCTTCTTGCCCCTACATAATTATTATAATAATATCCTGAATTTATCGTATCTGTTGTAACTCCCCTAGATGGATTAGCTGCATGTATCATCATTCCTCCACCTAAATAAATACCAACATGATTTATTCCAGATTTTCCAAACATTAGTAAATCCCCTGGTTGTAAATTAGATTTTTGTATAGCTATTCCATTACCATATTGCCCTGCTGCTGTTCTGCTTAAAGTTACTCCATGTAATTTAAATACATAACTTGTAAATCCTGAGCAGTCAAAACCTGTACTTGGTGATGAACCTCCATACACATATTTATAACCTAAATATTGTTTTGCTGTTTCAACAACTGTTGCCCCTTTTCCTGATGAAGGTACATTATTTGCAGTATTTACCTCTTGAGTCTTATCTTCATTTACATTTTCCTGTCTGTCTTTACGCGGTGTCATACTTCTGTTGGTTTCTTGTCTTGTATCTGATAAAAGTGCTGTTGAAATATATCCTTCTTTTTCATTTATTTTTACTTTACTCCACCCATTTTCTTCTGCATAGACATCAACTGGAGTATTAAGTTCTAGTGCTGTTACAATCTCTGATGAAGTATTTGCTTCTTTTCTTAAATTAACTGTTGCTGAATTAACATATTGTGTTTTTAATTTTACTTCTTCTTTAGGTTGTTCTGGCTGTTGTGGTTGCTGTTCTTCTGGTTTAACTTCTTCTATTTCTTTTAATTTATCTTGTCTTATCCATCCTTTTGTTGTTGCTGTTTCTACACATGCCCATCCATTTATTAATTCTATAACAATAACTTCTTCATCTGTCTTAACTTCTATTATATCAGTTGCATTAATGGCTGGTACTATTTTTAGTTTCGTGTCTGCTACAATTTTCTTTTTACCATACATATCTGTAGAAACTGTGTTTTGTTCTTGAGTATTTCCTTGGTTTCCTACATTTTCTTGTTGTTCATTTTCATTGGGTGTAGCTTCATTATTTGAAGTATCGACATTTTCAGCATTAGCAGTACCTTCATTTTGTACATTTTCTGTTAAAGAATTGCCTGTAGTTGTGCTTTCTTTTGTTTGTTCATCAACTGCTACTAGGTCATTTCTTAGATATCCTGTCATATCTTTATATTGTACTTTGTACCATTCTCCTGTTTTTTCTAATATTTCTACTTCTTCATTTAATGATATTAATTCTATGACTTCACAATCTACATTTGCTTCTTTTCTAAGTTTTGCTGTTTCTACACTTATTTTTCCTTTTGTTATTGCCAAACTATTATTGTTAATAAAAAACAAATTAAAAATACATATAAATATGATTATCAATATGTTTTTCATTATATTTTTTTTCTTGTTCATTTTATATTACTCCTTACTAATAATATATTACATCCTGTCTTTTGACGTTAACAGTATATACTTATTACATAAATTTGTCAAGCTTAAAGTTACAATTAACAAGCATATTAGGGCATAATACGTCAATAAATATAGTATTTTTCGGTTCAATACATAATTTAAGAAATTCTAAATTAATTATTTGGTACCTTTTCACTTAGTCCTCGCTCCGCTCGACGTGAACATTATCCAAAAAATTAATAAAGAATTTCTAAAAATATTCCTATCACATTCAAAATACTATATTTATTGACGTATTATGCCCTAATATGCTTGTTAATTATAATAATTTCAAAAATCAAATTTAACTTTTTGCCTTGAAAGTATTGACAAATACAACATTTTATAATAAAATTATTTAGCAATTATGATATAATATGAATTAAATATTAAACTTCTCCCCGGTGGTTTATATATTTAGTACATATAATAAAAATTTAAAAAAGAAATAGGAGGGTAATTTTTACCATGAATAATATAACATATAGTGCAAAAAAAGGCGAAGTAGAAAGCAAATGGTATATAATTGACGCAGCTAATAAACCACTTGGTAGAGTTGCTACAGAAGCTGCTAAATTATTAAGAGGAAAACATAAACCAACATATACACCTCATATTGATACAGGTGATCATGTTATTATTTTAAATTGTAAAGATGTAATTTTAACTGGAAACAAATTAAATCAAAAAATTTATAGACATCATTCAGGTTATATTGGAGGAATGAAAGAAGTTCCTGCAAAAGTAATGCTTGAAAAAAATCCTGAAAAAGCAATGACTTTAGCTATAAAAGGAATGTTACCTCATAATTCTTTAGGTAGACAAATGGCTAAAAAATTAAGAGTATATGCAGGAAACGAACATGAAAATCAAGCACAAAAACCAGAAGTATGGGAGGTAAAATAATATGGCTAAAAATGAAAAAATTGTTTATTATGGTACAGGTAGAAGAAAAAGTTCAGTAGCTAGAGTAAGACTACTTGAAGGTACTGGAAATATCACTATAAACGGAAAAGATATTAACGAATTTTTTGGTCCTGAAACTTTAAAAGTTATCGTTAGACAACCACTTACAGTTACTAATACAACTTCTAAATATGATGTTATTTGTACTGTTAAAGGTGGAGGATTTACAGGTCAAGCTGGAGCTATTAGACATGGTATTGCTAGAGCTTTAAACGAAGCAAATAATGAATACAGACCAGCTTTAAAATCAAATGGATTCTTAACTAGAGATCCTAGAATGAAAGAAAGAAAGAAATATGGTCTTAAAAAAGCTAGAAAAGCTCCACAATTCTCAAAAAGATAATTACAAACACTTTTCAATGGAAACTGGAAAGTCTTACAGAACCCCTATGTTGTTACAGAACAAAGGGGTTCTTTTATTTTGATTTACTATTATCATATAAACTTGCTTTTTTACTCTCTTCTATGTAGTAATTGTATTGTTCTTCATTTTCTAAATTTTTGCATTTCTTTATTTTAATTCACTTTGTGAAACCTTTTATTTACCACATTCCAATTAACTATGTTCCAAAAAGCATTAATATACTCAGGTCTTTTAGTTTGATATTGCAAATAATATGAATGTTCCCACATATCTAATACTAAAAGTGGCTTACATCCCCATAATGTCAAATTTTGATGTTTTTCGCATTGTAAAATTTCTAATCTTTCCCACTTAGGAATCCATACTAATATGCACCATCCGCGAAGCTTCTACCGCTTTACTCGCCTCTGTAAATTGATTTTTAAATGCATCATAACTTCCAAAATCCTTAGTTATTTGTTGCATTAGTTCTAAATTAGGTTCTGTTGGTATTGCAGGACCCATATTTTCAAAAAATAATTCATGTAAAATAGCTCCTGAACCAAAAAAACTCAAGTTTTTTTCTAAGCATTTTATATTAGAAAAATCATTTGTTTCTCTTGCCTTTTTTAATTCTTCAGTTGTTTTATTAGTATTATCTACATATCCTTTATATAAAATTTGGTAATGCAATTCTAGTGTTTGTGTTGAATAATATGGTTCTAATGCATTTAGTGGATATGGTAAATCAATCATTTTTAACATAAATACCTCCTCCTTTGTATATTATTGTATCCTTTTATAATCATAATATATCAATATATTGTATTTTTAATAAGAAAAATCACATGTAATTGTTTTTACCAATTTGGGACGCGTCTCCAAATTTGTAAAAATTTTACCTAGTTTATTATTTCAAGCGCATCACTTGTTCCATTTAGACCTTCCAAATTATAATATGTGTCTGGTATTGTTCCCACTATTACATTTTCTACTAGTAATACTTGATTTGTTATCTCTCTTTCTATATTATCAAAAGGTGTTAATATATTCACTTTACATTTTACCTCTAAATACACTCTATGTAATGTTTGATTTATTCCTTGTGCTGTAAATTCACTTTTTAAGTCTGTTTCGACACTTCCTATAGATGATATTCTTATTTTTATGCCTGGACCTCTACCTGCTAATAGTTTAAATCCTGTAAAACTTCCAAGAGCTATTTCTATATCTTCTCTTCCTCTATTTTCTAGTTCTGTTTCTATTTTTACTGCGACATCTGAAATTATTTCATTTATTACTATTACATTTGATCTTACCATCGCTATTTTATTATCTGAATCTTTTTCTATTATAAACATGTCATCATATGTATATCTTTTCATAACTGCTGTTGCTTGCTCATTAGATATTATTGTTGCTATTGATTTAGCTTTATTTTCGCATAAAGTATCAAATATTGGTAAGATTGAATCTAAAATTAATTTTGCTGTACTAAACGCTATTATTAGTATTATTATAATTTGTAATTTTTTTTTATTCTTTTTATCTTTTATTTTTCTTTTATAATAATTTATTTTATTAAATATGGTTATTCTTGGCCTAGAATAAATTTTATACATAATTAACCATTTCTACTTTTCTATTTTCTTTTTTTGCATATCTTGGTATATATAATTTTTGTCCTGGTATTATTAAATTTATATCTTCTATTCCATTTGTTCTAGCTATATCATCTATTGTACTTCCAAATTGTTTTGCTATTTTCCATAAGGTATCATCTTTTTTTACTATATATAGTACTATATTATAATCCTCTTCTTCCCTTTCTCCACTTGATTGTAATTCATCTATAACATTTAAACTTGCATTTTCAGATGAATTAGCATTAATTAACATATCTACATTTGTTGTTACACTGCCACCATCTTGAATAACAAAATTTTTGTCTCTTGTTTCCATATCTATTTCCATATTTGCATCTTCACCATTTTCTAAATTATCAACAACAAAATCAAATGGTATTTTTGTATTTCTTGTTTCTAAATCTAAATTATTATCTGATACTAAAAACCTCATATCCAATTCACATTCATACAGAACCTTTGTCTTTAACCTATTTTCTTTTACTATAGTTGGATTTATATCAACATCTAAGATTGTTCTATTTTCTAAATTTTCTAATATTATTTTCTCATTTATTTGTTTTGATATTTGAAAGTTTCTTCTATTTTTCATTGTTGTAATTTGTCTTGTATTATATGTTAAATTTTCACAAGGGCTATATATATCTTGTATTATGTTTATTTCTTTTTCCTCATACACTGTACATGATACTCCTACTTCTATTTCAACATATATAGAATGCTCTTCTACTTGATTTGGTTTTATTATCATATTTCTTATTTCATAATGCACATTACATATATTTTGTTCGTTTATATTTTGGATATCTATAAATCCTACTATTGGTATTTTTGCATTTACTAAATTTATTCTATTGTCTTCTGTTAGATACATAATTTTAATTTCTGCTTCTGCTTTTGTAAGTATTTTGTTATAACTTATTTTTATGTCTTTATCTATAATATTTACATTTGTTTTTAATATCTCCGCCAAATTATCTATATTATCTATTGCTATTGTATCTTTTGCATTTATTTTTGTTTCTCCCATTCCTATTAATGAATTTACTTTTAAATTTTCTTTTAGCATTTGTATTTCTTCAGCATTTTGTATGTTATTTATTATTTCTATTTCTTCATTATTATATATCTTTATATCCGCTTCTAATGTAGCTTTTATTCCTATTTTTCTTCCATTTATAACTTTGCATTCTATTGTTTTTAATTTTACATCAATTATACTATTCATTCCTTCTCTGCAATTTGTTACATTTATATTTTCTGAAAAGTCCAAATTTGTACTTATTCCCCTTACTTTATCTTCTCCATTTTCTGATAAATACATTATATATGTGTTTATGCTTCCTGCAATTTTAACTTTATTATCCATTATTTCTTTATTATATATATTTACAACCCCACTTGTACAAATTGTGCTTAAAATATCTGGCTTAGAGTCTGGAACTATCATATCTCCTTCTACAAATATTATTTCTCTTTTTGATGATACTAATTTATTTATAGATAAATTTTCCTTTATTGTATCTACAACCATTTTTTTACCTCCTTGTTTTTTTCTTTATACATTGTTATGAGACTTTATATAAATTTATGACTTAGATTTACCATTTTCTTTCGTTTGCTATATATTTCTAGTTTTAAAAGAATATTAAAACGGTTTTATTAAATACTGTATATATTTTTTAAGCACTGAATACAACAAAAAAGACATGTTTAAGTATTTTTAAATACTCACATGCCTTGTATTTGTTATAACTCATTTTATGCTAAAGATGTTTTTCTTTTACTTGGTACTGGTGGTGGAATTAATGGACTATATGAATCTCCATCAAATACTTGCACCTCTACTGTTCTTGTTAAAATGTCTGTATAACTATAAGTTACATTTCTATTATTTTCCTCATATTTTACTACAAAAATATTAGGATATACTTTTTCTATTGTTGCTTCCTTTTCAAAGACTTTACTTCTACCTAAAGAGCCTTTTACTATTATCTTTTGTCCTACTTTTTCTAAGATGTCAGTTTTAAGATTTGCTATATCACTTCTACAAATCATGCTATCACCTACTCCCTTAAGATAAGAAAATTGTAGCATTTTTAGTAGAAAATGTCAAAAAATGTATGTTCTAGTCAAGAACGTCTATTTCTTCTGTATCAAGAATTACAGCAAATTTTTTTGGTTTTTTTACAGTTATGTTACAATTATATTACAATGTTGTTACAACTTGTTCTTTTCATTTTTCCATTTGCACCTATTCCATTAACTCCTTTTTTTCCATCTCTTAATTGCCCTTCTATATCATCTATTGTTACAAACTTATATTTTTCTGTAGATGCTATTTTTTCTGCTACAATTAAAGGATCTAAAAAATCTATTAAAATTCTAGCTGGAGAAGAAGCAAAATTTGCCCCTGCTGCTATTAAGGCTTCAAAATAGCTCTGACAAGCACCTGCGAATATTACTAATTCTTTACCTTTTTCCTTATCATATCTCCTTGCCTGTTTGACTGTTTCTATAAAATATCTAGAATTTTTGTAATTGTAAACATCACTGTAACTTTTTCCGCTTCTAATCATTCCATCATGTCCAGTAATTACCAATATATCTGGATTATATATATTTAATAAATTATAAACTACTTGAGGCTGTTTATATTCTGGAATATTTTTTACCACTGCATCTAACCCCATCTTTTTGTAGTATCTATATGATTTTTCACTGTACTTTTTATCTCCATCTAAATGTAATATCTTACCAGTCTTTATTTTATTGTTTGACATTTTATTAAAAATATTTATTCCTTCATTTATTAAACTATCTCCTTTTTCTTTCTTTACTCTGTTTTCTATTTTTTTATCCCATTCTTTTACAGCATTGCTAACTACATTTCTATCTATTACTTCTAATTCTTCTACTGGACTATTTAATTGTACTCTTTCCGTTATACCTTTCAAGATTGCTATTTCTCCATCTTTTGTGTTTATAATATTTGTTACTTTGAATATTAAATCTTTTCCATACGACTTTTGAATAACTTTATCATTTTTTTTTATCTTTTTCATTTTCTCACCTCATAAAATAGGGCTAATATATTCTATGTCGTATTTTGTATTATTGTGATTTATGCTTATATGAAAATTATGTATATCTATATAACATACAATTTTTTATATACCAGAACACATCGGAAAGACTTAATATTTATACAACATTTAATATTCATCTTTGACGTTCCGTAAATTTGTTATTGCACCAATTTTACGTATGTAAAATTGTGTGCATCTGTTGTGCAAAGCATTTTTTATACAATAGAAAAAAGTAACTTTCCTATTGTATAAAAAAGCGATAAATAAATTTCTTATTTATCACTCTTTATTTATATGACTATATTTTAGTTTTGTTGCCATTCCTCCTCTTATGTGTCTTTCTGCTTTATTTTCATCTAATATTACTCGTACTTCTTTTGCTAAACTAGGATTTATTTTCTTTAGTCGTTCTGATACATCTTTATGTACCGATGTTACTTTTCGTAACGGTAGAACTATTTTTAGAAGTATTAATATCTTCAAAATTAGTT
>CALXAB010000048.1 GCA_944386175.1 uncultured Clostridia bacterium | reverse complement strand
GTTAGATAGCAATACTTGTTTTCTTTGCTTAAATATATAATTATTGTATATATTATTTTTTCTTTATCACTTAACTTGTTATCTGTTAATATTTCTATTGGTATCCATATACCTTTTAAATTTAAGTTTGACATTCCCTCACCTTCTTCCTTTTATTCGCCTTATTTTCAATTTTGAGCCATTTTTAATTGTTTTTGGTATAACTTTATATTTTTTTTTGATGTAAATAAGAAATTTCCATAAAAATAAGCCTTGAACTTATTTATAAATTCAAAGCTTTCAATCATGCAACCATAGTTGCCTAATGTTTATATTATTCATTTTCCTCTTCAATAATATCAATATGTAAATTCAAATCTTCTTCTGTTGGTAACACTTCTAAAATATCTTTTGGTAATACTTTTGATATTTCATATGAACTTACACCTATTGGTTTGTTAATATCTCTTAATGAATACTCAACTGAAAATTTTGTTTTCTCTCTGCATAATATAATTCCAATTGTTGGATTATCACTTTCTGTTTTGATTAAGTCATCAACTGCTGATAAATAAAAGTTTAATTTTCCAGCATATTCTGGTCTATATTCCGTGTTTTTCAGTTCAACCACTATATAGCAATGTAATTTAGTATGATAAAATAGCATATCTATAAAATAATCTTTATCATCAACCGAAATTTTATATTGATTTCCAATAAAACTAAAACCATTTCCCAACTCTAATAAAACTGTTTTTATTCGTTCGACCATTGCTTTTTCTAATTCTGTTTCTATAAAACTTTCTTTTAAATTTGATAAGTTTAGAATATATGGATCTTTCATCATATCCTTTGCCAGTCTACTTTGTGGTGGTTGTAATGTATTTTGAAAATTATTAGGTTTATCTCCTAAAACTTGTCTTGTATATAAATCACTTTTTATTTGAAAAGCTAGATCATCATAACTCCATCCATTTATTGAAGTCTGTTCTATATACCACTCTCTTTGTTTTTCTTCTTTTATTTTACTAAAAATCAATATATTATGAGACCAAGGTATTTTTTCTGAAAGTTTTTGTAAATTACTATTATTTTTACATTCCAAATAATATTTTTTCATATTAAGGAGATTTCTTTCTGAAAAACCTTTCATATTTGGGAAATTTATCTTTAATTCTATTGATAAATTATTTATAAATTTATTTCCATATTTCGCATTTTCATTTATTATTTTTCCTAAATAACTATATAATGCTAGTGTCCTTATATTTGCACTTTTATAAATATCATATTGAGCATTTAATATTTCATTTTTTATATCTTTAAATACTTCTTTAAAATCTTTTTCTAACATTTGATTTTCTTCCATATAATTCCTCTTTTCTTTTTCTATTTTTTATTAAAAGCTTGATTTTTCAATTGTTTTCTAAATTTCGCAGATGCATCTGCGAAATTCAAAATCTTAATTTTAAAATTAGCAGATGTGTTTGCAAATTTATTAATACATTGACATTATAGCATTTATTTTCAAAAATTTCATTATAAAATCAAAAAAAGACGAAATTGTTATTATTTTTTACAATTCATCTTTTAAATATGTGAAAATTTTATAATTTACTAAATTGTTCGTAGGAGGAAACCTTTGCTATTACTACATTTTATTTTTTCGTCATAAGAGAACAAAATTGTTATCACTAACGCTATTAATGTTATTCCTTTATTATTTACTTTTATTTGATTTTTTGATGTTTTCATTAATTTTCCTCCTTTGTTTTCACTATAATTTTGTATAGCACTTTATTTATAGATTTTACACATACATAACTTTTTAGTCAAGTTTTTTTATTATTTTGTTACAATTTTAGTAATTTTCCTTTTTACTTTTTTAACATTTTCTCTTTTTATGACATTCAAAATATGTGTCATTCTTCATGTACCAAATTTTACTTTAGTAAAATTTGTGTGCATTTGTTAGAGCAAATCTATGTTCTTGGATAGGAAAAACTTGATTTTTTTATTCAAGAACATATGGAAATCTTACATATATTTGTATAAAATTCGTCCTAAATAGGAAGTTCTTACTTTTCTAATATATAAATAACTCCTGCAATAATACAGAAGTTGTTTAATCCATTTTTTATACTATTTTTTCATTCCTATTGCCTCATTTGTTTCAACATCCATAATTTTTTAGAATAATCATTAATATATTCATCCATCAATGATGATGTAGCATATTGTTTTTGATTATCCGCTTCTTCTTTAATTTTTGTTACTTTTTGTAGTAATTTTTCTAAATCTTTTATAATATTTGTAAATACATCACAATCTTTTATCTTTTCATTTTTAGCTTCTTCTATACAGGTATTTGCTAGATAATCTTTCATTGTTCCCAATGGTTCATTTCCTAATATAAGGATATGTTCTGCAATTTCATCAATTTGTTCATTAATTTTATCATAATATTCTTCTAATTTTTCATGTATAACAAAAAAGTCCTTTCCTATTATATTCCAGTGATAATTTTGTACCTTTCTATAAAATACATTTAAATCTGATAAAAATTCATTTAAACACTTTATCATGTTTTCCATATTTATCAATCCTTTCTTTTTATTTATATTAATTTTTCCAATTTGATTTTTTTTATACTTCTTTTGTTATAATTTTATTTTTTTTGTAAATAATAATAATATGTGAAAAATTCTTAATAAATTTGAAAGGTATGGTGATTTTATGGATAGTCCAGGATATATTTTAAATGAAATTAATAAAGGTATAAAAATGGGTATGGATTCGATATCCACAGTTTCTGAAAAAGTTCAGGATGATCGTTTTAAAAAAGACTTAAAATATCAATATGATAAATATAATGAAATTTTAAATAAGGTTAATGATGAATTAGAAAATTATGATGATTTTCCAAAAGAATTAAATCCTATGCAAAAGGCTATGGGATGGATGAGTATTCAATTTAACACTTTAGATGATAAAAGCAATTCTAAAATTTCCGAAATGATGATTCAGGGTACTAATATGGGAATTGTTGAAGGTGTAAAATTATTAAATCATAATCCTGATACAGATAAAAATGTAAAAGACATTTTGAATGAATTTATTCAATTTCAAGAAAATACTGTAGAACAATTAAAAAAATACTTGTAAACAAAAAAATATTAATTTTGGAACGCGTACAAAATTGGAATTTTTATCTAATATTTAAAATTATTTTATTAATAAGTTTAGAGATACCAATTTTGGACGCGTCCCCCAAAATGGTATCCATTATATATTTACTTATTCTTGCTTTTGATACGTTTCCTAAAATAATGTTATTAATAAACATATTATAATTGATATAAATGTTTTCTTTAATTTCATAAAATTTCACTCCTTGATAAGAATTTAAAAAACCTCTCTTCTTTTTCTTTTTTTCTTGACGAATCTATAAATATTATTTTTCCTTTTACTTTTCCTTTATATATTAAGTCTTGTTTTTCCAAAACATTTTTTAAATGTATTGCTAATCTATTGGCTCCATTAAAAAATTTTATATTGTTTCCTAAAGCCTGTCCTATTTCTTTTTGCACTAAAGGATAATGTGTACATCCTAATACCACATTATCTATTTTCCCTCTATATTTTTCCAAATTTTTTTCTAAATAATCTTTTATTGTATTTGCGTTTCCTTCTTCTATTATATTTGCAAGACCTACACATTCTAGAAGTTCTGTTTTGTGATTATTATACTTATGATATAAAATATTAAATCTTTCACTTTCTATAGTTCCTTTTGTTGCCATTACTAGGGTTTTTCCATCATAAGCATAATCATATACCATTTTATACGCTGGTTCTATGGCTATTATTGGAACATTTTTATATTTTTCTCTTAAATAGTTAGCAGCTATACTGCTAGCCGTATTACAAGCAATTACTATTGCTTTACACTGTCTGTCTAATAAAAATTTGCATATTTCTTCACATCTTTTTACTATCTCTTCTTTTGTTTTATCTCCATATGGATTATTTTTTGAGTCACTATAATATATATAATTTTCATTTGGTAATACTTTAATTATTTCTTGAAGTACTGTAATTCCTCCAATTCCTGAATCAAATATTCCTATACTTTTTTCTTGCATTGTCTACTCCTTATTATTTAGTCTTTTATTGTTATATGTTATTAACATACCATTTTTTTGTGTTTTTTTCAATACTAGAATTAATTTTTAGAAAAGGGTTTCCTTTTTTATAATTATGGATTCTCTTGAATGACAAGGAGTTTCAAATTAGTAGAAGAAAAATTCCCAATTTAGGGACGCGTCACCAAATTGGGAACAAATCGGAAAGCCTTAACATTTGACAACTTTTAACATTTATCTTAGGCTTTCCGTAAATTTGTTCCTGCGCCAATTTTACGTATGTAAAATTGTGTGCATCTGTTGTATGAGGCATTTTTTATACAATAGGAAAGGGTAACTTTCCTATTGTATAAAAAAAAGGGAGTAATCCCTTTTCCCTATATATTTTTGATATTTTTCTTTTTAAATATTGCAAATGTTGGTATTATCATTATTACAAAATAAGCTATACATACGATTGCTGAAAATGTTGGGTTTAATCCTTCCATTAATGGCATACTTCCATATAAGTATTGACTAAAATCCCAATTTAATGTTACAAAATATCTTAAAAATCCTATATTATACTGTATTGCTAATTGATTTATTATTGATGCTCCCATATATCCTAGTAGTGGTAAGGCTATTGCTACTGGTGTATTTGTAAATATTGTACTTAGTGCAAATGATAGTGTAGCAAGTAGTATTATAATTGGTAGTTGATTAAGTACTTGTATTACTAGGTATTTAAATATATTAATTTCTTGTAACATATTTGTGTTAAAATTATATTCTAAAATTGGTATTGATAAACTATCAAAGCCAAATATAATTCCTCCAACTATTAATTCCATACCTATTATTATCGCAATTGCAAATACTATCATTATTAATACAGTAATGAATTTTGATAGTAAAATTTTGTTTCTGCTATATGGTTTTACTAATAATAGTTTTATTGTTCCTTTATTAAATTCTTCACTCACTACTGTTCCTGCTATCATTATTACAATAACTATTATAAATAATCCAAATTCATCAAAGAAACGTGAAAGTATCCCTCTTAAATCATTTCCTTTGTTTATGTCTTCATGATTTTCTACTATATATTTACTTATTTCTTTGTCTTCTATTGCTTGTTTATAATCTTTTTCTTCTTGATATGATAGTTCTTGGTTTGAATTTTCTATTTGTGCTATCAAATATCCTTGTTCTTTGTAATTTGATAATGCTATATTCATATAATCATATCCATATTTTATGTCTTCATTTACTCTATATTTTGCCACTTCTAAATCTATTTTTGCTGTTTCAATCTCTAAATCTAATGATTCTAGTCTTTGCTTATCTTCTGTTATATTTTTTTCATTTTCTAATGTATTTAATTTTTCTTCTGCTTTTTGCAATTCTTCGTTTGCAAAATATCTCCAATCATCATTTTTTAGTTTATCTAATAATTCATCTATTTGTTCATTTATTTTATTTGCTTGTTCTTCATTTTTTTCTGCACCATATAGATATGTGTTTCTTTCATTTACATATGCTTCTACTGTTGATGCAATTATTTGTACTTGCCAATCATCATTTTTATATTCTTTCATCATATCACTTACATCTATTACAGTTTTATATTCTATATACATCTTTGTATCACTTGGCTTATTAGGGTCTAAATTATTTATTTCTTGTTTTGCGTATTGTACATAGCTTTCACTATAATATGAATAACTTGAATTTCCATAAAAATATTTATATATACAATTTGATAAAATTACAAATGCTAATGTTACAAATAATAATATATAAATTGCTTTTTTCTTAAAAATTTTTGTTAACTCATTTTTTATTAAATTACTCAATTACATTACCCCCTGTCTTTTCAAAAAATGCTTCTTCTAATGATTTTTCCTCTTTTTTAACTTCATAAATTGCTATCTTATTATTTACAAGCATTTCAACTATTTCAGGTATTTCTTCTTTTACTGCATCAATTTTAAATCTATTACTATCAATTATAATTGCTCCTGGTAATAATTGTTTTATTTGTTTTGTATTATTTATTTCAAATAAATTATAGTTTGTTCTTGCTTGTTTTTTTATTTCTGATATTCCACTTGTTTCTATAATTTCTCCATTTTTTATTATACATACTTTATTACATAAGTTGTCTAGTTCAGCTAAGTTATGGCTAGATATTAGAATCGCCATCTTTTCATTTTTTGCTAAATCTATTAAAAGCTCTCTCATTTCTTTTATACCTTCTGGATCTAGTCCGTTCGTTGGTTCATCTAAAATTAATAAATTGGGTTTATGCAAAATTGCCTGTGCAATTCCTAGTCTTTGTCTCATTCCTAATGAATATTTTGATACTTTATCATTTATTCTATTTTCTAGCTTCACTAATTTTACTACTTCATTTATTCTTTTTTCATCTATTCCTTTGTACATATTAGCAATAAGTCTTAGATTATCATGTCCAGATAAGTACATATATAAATCTGGATTTTCTACTATTGCTCCTACTTTACTAATTGCTTTTGTGAATTGTTTTTCTATATTAAATCCGTTTATTTCTACTTTTCCTTCTGTTATACTTTGTAATCCTAATATTAGCTTAATTGTTGTCGTCTTTCCTGCACCATTTGGTCCTATAAATCCTAATATATCTCCTTGCTCTACTTCAAAAGAAACATTTTTTAGAATTTGTTTTTTGCCAAATTTTTTGTTTAGATTTTCGCATCTTAAAATTTTTTCTGACATCTTTTCTCCTCCTTTTCTTTAGTTTTAGTTTATCATATGTTTTAATAAAATAGTATTTATTTTTTCTTAATTTTATATGAAGTTTTCTTTAATGTCTTAATATCCACAATTCTTGATTAGACATTTAACATTTTCTATTATTTTTTCATATACTTTTTATATATAATGTCTGGTGTGGTTTTTATGAATCCTTGTGCGTTTGTTAATTTTATTTCTTTGCTTGCTTGTGAAATAGCTGATGGTAAGTCAGCAGATGAATTGGCTATTTTGTCTGCTTTTTTTACTCAATTGGGTGATACTTTGGCTACTCTTGCTGTTTTTAAAGATTAATTTTAATATTTTTTTGGTGAAGATAATGCGTTTAGCAATAATAATACCTTATTTTTACTTAGTTTTTTATATATAACAATCATATAGGTTCTCCTAAAATTGTGTGTATCTGTTGTGCGAAGCATTTTTTATACAATAGGAAAGAGTAACTTTCCTATTGTATAAAAAATAACAGATAATTTCTTATCTGCTATTTATGACTTTATTAATTGTTTTGGAATTTTATTTACATCGCTTTCTGGACAAAACTTATAGATATTGCTGAAAATAAAATTGTAATTGTGGTTGGTTAATCTTTGTTGCTCATCTACTACATATATTTCACTATCTGTTCCATCATAATAATCTCCTATAAATAACATTGTTCCTTGAATTAACATTGTAAAATTAGTTGTTCATTGCTTTTTATGATTAATAAACTTTATTATCAAAATACTTAACAACATCCATATTATTCAATCTGTTAGCCTTTATCTCATTTGCAATATATAATAATGTTGCAATAGTTATTGCATTGCCATATACATTTGTAAAAATAGTTATTCTTTTTAATTTTTCCTCTATATTACCGATAAATTTTCCAGAAATAAAAGAAAAATAAAATGTATCTATATTTTCATCAAATTCTTTCCACCATTCATTATTATTTCTTTCTTTTTCTCTCTTATTATTTTCCTCAACATATCTAACCATTTCATCAACTTGAGCAATAGGCAAATTATACCCGTTAGAATATGCTTTTGTATCAATTATAACACCATAATTTTATCTTCGTTTTCTGTATATATTATTCCATCTGGTTTTCTTGAACCACCCAAATGCAATCCATTATAATTGCATTCATTAGTCAATAATTCTATAGTTTTCATTTCAAATAATCTATTTTGATTACTGTCATATGCTAAATCAACTAATGATAGATACTCATGAGAAAGAACATCTAGTTTTTCTCTTAGGGTATCTTTTTCTATAGTAAATTCTGACTTTTCACTATTTTCTATTATTGGAATAATAAAATCGTTTATTTCATCATTCAAATAATATTTTTCATTTATTCTTTCAATATTAATTCCTATATTTATAAGTCCATATATATCATCCTTTACTACAGTATATAATTCACAAATAGCTTGTAATTCTAATCTATCTTTTATTTCTTCTAATGTTAATCCATTTTTACTCTCAACCAAATTTTTTATTATTAAAGCTCTTCTAGTTCTTATGTAATTTCTATCTGATCCTTTCGTTGCAAGCATTTCCCAAGATATATTTTTACTTATTCTTTTATATTTACTCCTACCATTAATTTTATTTAACGCTCTAATACCTTTTGCAGTAATCATATAAGATTGCCCAATTTTTTCTTTATATTTACTTCCCCCAATTTTAATTTCAACTTCTTTTGATACTTGTGTTAACAAACCTAGTTTAGATAGCCATTTTGCAATCATTCTAGCATATTTGTCAGAAGAACCTTCTGTATCTGTTCTCAATTTATTCTTTTCTCTTGTATCTTCTGTTGTTGCTAAAGTCATTATTAAAACATCTTGAGGTATACTAGTAAAACCATCCTCACCAATAAATCCTAAATCTTTTCCTAATTCAAATTTTGTTTTTACACTTCCGTCTGATAATAATTTTAATATTCTAACTGCTGGTGGATAGCTCAAAAGTGCATTTTCTAATATTTCCTTACATTCTTCTGTTGACTTTGCTCTAGTTAAATTAAGTCCTTCTGTTGTGATTTCGAATGTATCGTCATAATAATTATATTTTATAAAGCCTAAAGCTTGAGCCCACCTCACAAAATTATCTGCAGGCCAATCACTAATAAAATCTCTTACCTGTCCTTTTACAGTAGCTTGTACAATTCCATTACATCTAGCACTAGATCTAGGTGTAAAAGAAGTTCCTACTAAATCCGCATATTTTATTCTTAATGAATCACTTTTCAATACTTCTAGAAAATGATTTCTCCCATCTCTTTCTTCTATTAGTTTCTCTATTTTACCATTTATTAGCTCATTGTATGTTTCCGATTCGTTGTCGAATATTGATACAACCTTAATTAAAGATTTAAAATCACTTGGATCTTGTACCCAGCCAAAAGTTCTAAAATTTCGATTCTCCATTTTTCTCAATTCTATCACTTCTAATTCCTCCTTTAATAATTTACTATTAATACCTCCATACTTTTATCTCTTTTTGTATTATAACTTGAATTAGAGTAATCGCTTGTTAAATAAATAACTTTATATTTTTTACTCCATTCTTTAAGTAGCTTATTCTCTTTTCCTTTGTGTTCAATAACATTTGATAAGGCAAATTTTATATGTTTATCATTTAGATTATCTAGCATACCATATAACTTTAATTCTTCTTCTTCTTTCCAATCTTTGAATCCTCTATTGCCATCGTTATATGAACCTGTAGTTATAAGATATGGTGGATCACAATATACAAAATCCTTACCTGTTAAATCTTCCAAATTTAATTTGTCAAATTGTTCAGAAGAAAACTCAATATTCATATTTTTTAATTTTTCTGTAAATAGTATTAAATTATTTCTCATATTTTCTGAAAACTGACTTCTATTTCTTCCAAAAGGATTATTATATTCTTTGTCATTATTAAATCTAAATTGATAATTAAATGAATAACAAGACAAGGTATATAAATCTATTGGATTTTTTGTTTTATTATAGTATATTCTAAATTTTTTAAAACCTTCTTCATTTTCCTTTGATAATCCATATTCATCTATTCTATTTTGAATATGCCCTAATACATTATTTATTGGCTCTTTATATAATTCTTTATATAAATCAATTATAAAAGAATTAATATCATTACAGATTGTTTTCTTACTATCTACATTTATCCCAACATTAAATCCTCCTGAAAACATATCTACAAATGTATTTATCTCTTTAGGAAAATATTCTAATAACTGTGGTAATAGTCTATATTTACCTCCAACATAGTTTAGCGGGCTCTTTAAAAATTTTTTTCTAGAAACAACATCTGTACTATATTCATATTTTTCACTTTCTTCATTTACCATCATTAAATCAGTAATAGGAAGATTAAAATATATTTTCTCTTTTTGCAATTTACTTGTCTTAGATATATAAAATAAATATTCATAATGTATATCTAATTTTTTTGTAAGTTTATTTTGATATTGTTTATATGGTATTTCATACAACTTATATGTTTCTTTATTTCCATACTTCTTTAAAATGGTTTCAATATCATTTTTGCTTAATAACCCATCTTGATTATAGCTTACTATTATATGTTTAAATTTAGCATTTTTTATTAATTCTTCCATTTCTGAATAAACTTTATTTTTTATACAATAATTTGACTTTTCTGAATTGTATACTCTTATTCCTGTTTTTCCCTTAATTTCAGGATTATCATATCTTGCTATAGTTTCTAATAAATGATAATTTGGCAGATATTGTCTTTCATTATATGGAGGATCTAAATATAAAATATCTCCACTTATTTTCTGTATTAAATCATTAGAATTCTTGTTATAACATTGATTTTTTACATTATTGTCTATGATGTTTAATCTAATCATCTCAAACTTTTTAAAAGCTCTTTTATCCCATTGTTTTAAATATGCTCCATATGTACCTGTAATATTAGAAACAAATGGTACTCCCTCTATTAATGCTGCAAGCAAATAGTAATACTCATTTTTATTTATTAACTCTTTGTTTCTCCACTCTTCTATTTTATTACGAATAAAATCAATTCTTAGAGCATTTTCAGATGTTAAATACATTCTTTCACATTTTTTATTTGGTGAGTAATTTTCATATATAAATTTGTTAAATTTTTCTTGTTTTATATCTATATTTTCTAAATAATCAAATACATCATGTATATTTAATCTATCCTCCAGCTTTTTAAAACTTGGTATTTCATTATTTTCTATTGTTCCTTTTTGTAGAACATAAGAAAAATAAAGTAAATCATTAGATATAATTTTATATCTGTTTTTAAAGAAACGTGCAACAGATGCTGTACCTGAAAATATGTCGCAAAATACTTTTTTTCCGCTATTTCAGAAAAATAATTTAAAAAAATAGATTAGTTATATTTCAAACTATGTTTTTGATAAACTAAAAGTGGACCAAAAATTCAATTAATAATAATTGAAAAATGGACCACTTTTTTACACAA
>CALXAB010000047.1 GCA_944386175.1 uncultured Clostridia bacterium | reverse complement strand
GTATTATTTAATAAAACATTTATATTTCCAATTTTATCATTTTGATTTATAGGAGCTTGTAAATATGTATTTATATCAATAAAAATTTCTATATTATCAACATCAGTTTTTTTAACAGGTATTATAGGATTCTCCAAAGAAGAATAATTCAGTTCAATATTTTGAGAGGTACTTTTTTCAATAAAAAAATTATCTTTATTATTAGATATCCAATTATTAAAATATTCATTTATTTTGTTTTCAATATCTATATAAGTATATGTATTGAAAGCATATTCAATTAATTTAACACTATCCTGAGTTCTAAAGTTTTTTGTATCAGCACCTAATACAACACAAATTATATCCATATTTCCTCTTTTACAGGCAGTAACTAGACATCTATTAGCACCATTAGTAAATCCAGTCTTAACACCATATACACCATTTAAGTTCCCTAATAATTCATTTGTATTACTTAAATTTTTAGGGTATCCATTTATATTAATAGTATAGTTTTTTGTACCTACTATTTTGGAAAAAGTAGGATTCTTTAAAGCATAATCAGTTAATAGAGCTAATTCATATGCAGTAGTGTAATGATTGTCTGAATCTAACCCATGTGGAGTTTCGAAGTTTGTGTTTTTAAGTCCAAGTTCTTTCGCTTTATTATTCATTAAAATAGCAAAATCAGAAACACTACCTGAAATATTTTCAGCTAAAGCAACAGCAGCGTCATTTCCTGAGCGTAGCATTAAGCCATATAAAAGATCATTTATTGTAATTTTGTCTCCAGTTTTTAATCCTAATCTTGAACCTCCTGTTGATGCAGATTTTTTAGATATTTCAACAGTTTTATTTAAATCGGTATTTTCAATCACTACTATTGCAGTCATTATTTTTGTAGTAGAAGCCATTTTAACTTTGTTTTTCTCATTTTTTCCATACAATATATATCTACTTTGTCTATCTAGAACAATACATGACCTAGAATTCAAATTCAAAGAACTTTCAGAAATATTAGCAGTTTCAGAATATAGGCTATCTAAAACACTTTCAGACATAGTATCATCGGAATAATCTATGTCATCAGCATATACATAAGAAAAACCAAATATACAGATAAAAAAGGTAATAATAGAAATGATCTTAGAAACATATTTATAAAAAAACATAAAACCACCTATATAAATATATGTTGATAAAAAATTCTTATGAGTAAAAAATATATTGTCAGGTATAAAAGGAGCAAAGCTACGGAAAATAATAAAATCTTGATTAATTCACATAAAGTATTGATTTTAGCACAAAAATGTAATATAATTGTAATATAAGTCAAAAAAAGAATGACATAGTACGAATAAGTTAATCCGTAAGCTTATATTTTGTAACAGTTTTAAATAAAAATAATTGCTAAAAAATGCTATTGACTAATTTGAAAAAATCAGTAAAATAGTATGTAGAGATAATAAATATGTAAGGAACAAAAAGGTTGAAAAATGATTATAATTTTAATTCTTTTCCAACCATATTTGTACCTTAGGAAGGAATGAGATGTAAAATGAAAGTAGGAAAAAAATTAATTAGTGTGATTGCGATTGCAATAATCAGTGTAATGTGTTTAATTCCATTTTCAAAAGTTTATGCTGACGAAGCAACAACTCCGTTAGTATTAGGAATTATGGAATTAAGAACAGGAAAAAGCAACCCAGAATTAGGATATGCAATAGGAAATCCAAATACAAACGGTTCAACTGAAGAACAAAGAAATGCTTTTAAATTATGGAATATTGTAAAATATGAAAGTATGCAATCAGATACATATGAAGAAGCAAATATATATTGTGTAAAAGAAGGTGTAGGTTTTTCAGATACAAGGAAAAAGGCAGAATATGATATTTTCTTTGATATGAAAACACAAAAGGACACTATTCTTAACCATTCATATGAAGCCATAAAAACAATGGGAGACGGAACTATTGATATAGGTAATGGACAAACAATAGAAAGATATAATGCAATATTAGCTTTATTTGATGTTATGTATTTAAGTGGAATATCAGCAGATGAAGATATGTCAAAATTGTTAGAAGACTCAGGAATAACTAATCCACAATTAACAGTAGATGAAGTAGAAGCTGTACAACAAGCAGCATTGTGGTATTTTACAAATTATGGTGATCCTAAATATGATAAAACAGCAAATAATGATTGGCTTTGGTACACAGAAGATGGAAATACTTATGAAAATCTATCAGATTATAATCCAACTAGTGTAGAACCAAATGCTAGTGTTGGTGCTGCAAGACAAAAACAAGCAGGTCAACTATATAATTATTTAGTAGAAACTGCAAAATTAAATGCTGTTGATTATTCAATAGATGCAAGTACAGGAGCTCCAGCAAAACTTGAAACAACAACATTACAATATAAAGAACAAGGACAAAATTATGTATTTGGACCAATTAAATTTACAAAAACAGCAGGAAATACAACACCATATACATTAGACTTTATAGTAAAAAATAATGAACAAGAAATAAAAGATTATACTTTATTAGATAGTTCAATGCAAGCAGTGCCAGAAGGAACAACTGTAACTGATTTAGTAGGACAAGACTTTTATATATCTTTACCTAAAAATGGTGATATGAAAATTAAAATAGAAACAAATATAAAATATAGTCAAACAAAATTAACATTATGGGCATCATCATCAAATGCACAGGAACAACCAGTTGTAATCCCAGAAAGAACAGAAATAGAAAACCCAGCTAATTTAGAGGCAGAAGTTACAAATCCAAAAAGTTTTGACTTAAAATTAATAAAAAGAATAGTGGCAGTAAATGGGCAAAATGTGCCTGAAAGAATTGAAAGTGTAGATGTTAGTAAATTAAATACAGTAGGAGAAGATGGAAAATTAATAACAACAGGAGAATATACATTAAATAAAGAACCTGTAACAGTACAAAAAGGCGACATAGTTACATATACATTTAGAATATACAATGAAGGAACTATAGATGGATATGCACAAGAAATAACAGAAGATATACCAGAAGGATTAGAATTTATATGGTCTGAAAAAACAGGTGAAGAACTAGAAAATGATGAAACTTTAACAGAGGCAGAAAAGCAAGCAATAGAATTCAATCAAAATTATTTATGGGGAAATTTTGTATATGATGAGAATTATGAAAAAATAATTCAAATATCAACAGATTATCTATCAAAAGAAAATGAAACAACAGTAGGTGGAAATTTAATACCAGCATTTGGAGAGAATGATGGAACAAAAACTGAAAATGATCTACATTATAAAGAAGTATCAGTAATGTTAAAAGTTGTATCTGATAATACTGGTTCAACTATAAGAAACGAAGCAGCAATATCAGAAGATTGTGATGAGAATGGAGACCCAGTAGATGATAGAGACTCAGATCCAGAAGAATGGGTAAAATATGAAGATGATGAAGATTATGATAATATAACATTACAAGCTTTTGACTTAGCTTTAAGAAAATTTATTATAGCTGTAAGTGATGATACAACAATAGCTGATGAAGAATATTTAAAAAATGAAGATGGTTCATATACAAGAGCACCAATTGTAGATACAAGTAAATTAAATACAAAAGATGAAAATGGAGTTATGATAACAACAGCTACATATAACCATACAAAAGAACCATTATTAGTACAACCAAATAATATTGTAGTATATATGCTAAGGATATATAATGAAGGTGAAATTAATGGTTATGCAACAGAAATAAAAGATCATTTACCACCATATTTAGAGTTTGTAGAAGGAGAATTTAATGAGCAATATGGATGGGAAGTATCAGAAGATGGAAGAACAGTAACATCAAGATATTTAGAAAATGAATTAATTAACAAAGCACAAACTGATGAAAATGGAAATATTACATTATCATATGTAGAATTCCCAATAATGTGTAAAGTAAAAGAAAATGCAAAAACAAACGAAAATATAACAAACATCGCAGATATAACTGAATATCTAGATGAAAATAAAGAACCAATTAAAGATAGAGACTCTCAAGAAGACAATGTTGAATTACCAAGTGATGAAAACTTGCCAGGATATAAGGGAGATGAAACAGGTTCATATATACCAGGACAACAAGATGATGATGACTTTGAAAAAGTTATTGTAAAAATATTTGACTTAGCATTAAGAAAATGGGTTACACAAGCTATAGTAATAGAAGATGGTGTAGAAACTATCACAGAAACAGGACATCAACCATATGATGACCCAGAACAAGTTGTAAAAGTTGAATTACACAGAAAGAAAATAGATAAAGTAACTGTAAAATTTAGATATTCTATAAGAGTAATAAACGAAGGTGAAATAGCAGGTTATGCAAAAGAAATTACAGATTATATACCAGAAGGATTAAAATTTGTTGCAGAAGATAATCCAGGTTGGACAGATGAAGGAAATAATGTAGTATCAACAAGATTATTAGAAAACACTTTATTACAACCAGGTGAATATGCAGATGTAGAAATTTTATTGACTTGGATAAATAACAGTGAAAATATGGGACTAAAAGTAAATACAGCAGAAATATCAGAAGATTATAACGAATATGGTGTACCTGATAAAGATTCTACACCAGATAACAAACAACCAGGAGAAGATGATATTGATGATGCACCTGTAATGTTATCAGTAGAAACAGGTAGTGCAAAAATTTATATTTCTTTAGGACTTATTATATTAATCACAATAGCTAGTGGAACAATATTAATTAAAAAATTTGTAATTTAATAATTTAAAGTAAAACAAAGAAATTCTTTTTAAGAGTTTCTTTGTTTTTTTATTGAATAGGAAAGTTAGTCTTTCCTATTGTATAAAAAATGCTTTGTACAACGACTGCACACAATTTTACTAGTGCAAAATAGCAGAAAACATTGTAAAAATCTTGTAAAAAAAGTAAGAATGTAGTAAAATATAATTGTTAATTTATAATTAAGAGGTATATAAATGTACGAAGTTTTTGGAATAAGAAAAGAAATAGAAGAATTATCTAATAAAGTAGAAAATGAACTGAAAAAATATTATGAAAATGTAGATAAAATCTGTAAAGTAAATAGTATAAAAGTATTAGATGCATTTCAAAAAAGTAACTTACAAGAATCACATTTAAGTTCATCAACAGGATATGGAATTGATGAACC
The DNA here is from genome assembly GCA_944386175.1 of uncultured Clostridia bacterium. GTDB lineage: Bacteria > Bacillota > Clostridia > TANB77 > CAG-508 > CAG-269. Next base: position 6,316 of record CALXAB010000047.1, on the reverse strand, counting down.
AGGAAGAAATAAAATAGAAGAAATATATGCACATATATTTAAAGCAGAAGATAGTCTAGTAAGGACACAGTTAATATCAGGTACACATGCACTTACAGTTACACTATTTGCATTGTTAAGACCAAATGAGACACTTCTTAGCATAACAGGAGAGCCATATGATACATTACAAACTGTTATAGGAATAGGGAAAGAAGAAAGTAAAAGTTCATTAAAGAGTTATGGAATTAAATATGAGCAAATAAATTTAGTAAATAGTGAATTTGATATCCAAAAAATTACAGATAGATTATCTAAAAATGACGTAAAAGTAGTAGAAATACAAAGGTCTAGAGGGTATTCAACCAGAAAGAGTTTGACAATAGAAAAGATAGAAAAAATTATAAAAGAAATTAGAAAAGTAAATAAAGAAGTAATAATAATGCTTGATAATTGTTATGGAGAATTTGTTCAAGAAAAAGAGCCAATAGAAGTAGGAGCAGATATAGCAGTAGGTTCATTAATGAAAAATTTAGGAGCAGGAATTGCAACATCAGGTGCATATATAGTAGGAAGAAAAGATTTAATAAAATTGTGTGCAGAAAGACTTACATCTCCAGGAATAGGGAAAGAAATAGGACCATCGCTAAATCAAAATCCATTATTAATAAAAGGCTTGTTTTTTGCACCAACTGTAGTAGCAAGTAGCGTAAAAACAGCTATATTTGCAAGTAAAATGTTAGAAAAATTAGGATATGATGTTGAACCTAAATTTGATGAAAAAAGAGCTGATATAGTACAGACTATAAAACTTGGAAATGAACATGATCTAGTTAAGTTTTGCCAAGGAATACAGATGGGGTCTCCAATTGATTCAAGTGTAGTACCCTATCCAGGAGATATGGGGGGATATGATGATAAAGTAATTATGGCAGCTGGAACATTTACACAAGGATCAACAATAGAACTTAGTTGTGATGGCCCAATACGTGAACCATATATTGCATATATGCAAGGAGGACTTACATATGATTATGGCAAAATAGGGATATTAAAAGCAATACAACATATGAAAAAATAAGGAGGAGTGAAAATGTTATTTGTGGGAATAATAATAGTTCTTATCATTTTAATAATTTTAGTATTAATTTTTGGTGGTAGAATTAATAATACAGAGGAATATAAGAATGAAAAAGAATACAAACAGAAAGAAAAAATGGCTAAAAAGGAGCTTAAGGAAAAAGGAAAAAATATAAAAAAAATAAAAAGTAATTATACAGATATTTTTAAAACAATAGATGATGAAGAAAATAAAGAAGATAAGAATTTAAATCAAGAAAATAATATGCAAATAAAGAAAGAAAAACCAAAAGATACAAGTATTGCTGACGATGAAAAACAAACACAAAAGGATAATAATATTGAACAAGAAAACAAAATACCAAAAGAAGAAATTAAAAACGATAAAAAAGTAGAAGATATTAAATTAGAAGAAATAGTAGAGCAAAAAGAAAAAAAATCAAAGCCAATAAAAAAAGAGAATTTAAACAAAGAAAATAAAGAAAAATTAGATGAAGAGAATGTCAAAGATCTAGAAAAAGCAAATAAAAGAAATATTAAAGATGTAGAAGAGAAAAATAAAGACGAAAATTTTGGAATAGAATTCTTTTTTGAAGATTTAAAAGAAAAAGTAGAACATCCAGAAAAAGCTATGGAAAAAGAGAAGAAAACCAAAAAGGAAACAAAAAAAGAAGAAATAGTAACTGATGAATTTTTTGATAAAGAACTAGAAAAAAATATAAAACAAGCAAGTGAAAATAAAAAAGAAAATAAACGTAATGTAGCAAATAATAAAAGAACAAATAAAAGTGAAATGGGGAAAACTGCCAAAAAAGAGAACCAATCTAAAGATGAAAAAACTAAAAAACAAATGAAAATAAAATAAAAAATAATAGTAAAAAGACGAAGGAAGATAAAACAAAAACATCGAAAGAGAAAGATAATAAGTAATTAAAAAAGATAATAATAAATATTGCATTAATAAAAGAGAATGGGATGGAATTAAATGCGAGTAATAGTAATAGGAGGGGGACCAGCAGGCATGATGTCTGCGATAGCCTCAGCAGAAAACAATAATGAAGTTATTATAATTGAAAAAAATAATTTGTTAGGGAAAAAATTATTAATAACAGGAAAAGGAAGATGTAATATTACATCTTCTTTAGGTATGAATGAATTCATAAAAAATATACCAGGTAATGGTAAATTTTTATATAGTGCATTTCAAAATTATACGAATTTAGATATAATAAACTTTTTGAAAAATCAAGGACTACAAGTAAAGGAAGAAAGAGGAAATAGGATATTTCCTGTAACAGATAAATCAAAAGATGTATTAGATTGTTTCATAAATAGATTAAAAGAATTAAATGTAAAAATTATATATAATACTAAAATAAAGGAAATAATAGTAGAAAAAAATAATGCTTTGGAAACAGTAACAGGAGTGAGAACAGATAAGAATGTCATATATAATGCTGAAAAAGTAATAATAGCAACAGGAGGAAAAAGCTATCCTTTAACAGGTTCAACAGGTGATGGATATAAAATGGTAGAAGATCTAGGACATCATATAACAAAAATACAACCGTCACTTGTTCCATTAAATATATTAGAACTAAGTACATGTAAAAATTTACAAGGACTAAATTTAAAAAATATAGAAATAAAAATTTTAGATGAAGAAAATCAAAAAATTATATATAAAGATTTTGGAGAAATGATTTTTACTCATTTTGGAATATCAGGCCCTATAATACTTAGTTCATCAGCACATTTAGTAAGATATAAAAATATAAAAGAAAAATTTCAGAATAATAAAATAAAAATAATAATTGATTTAAAGCCAGCTTTATCAGAAGAAAAATTAGATAATAGAATTTTAAGAGATTTTGAAAATTTAAAGAATAAGCAATTTAAAAATAGCTTGAACGATTTATTACCACATAAATTGATAGATATAGTAATAAATAGAAGCGGAATTAATCCAGAGAAAAGAGTTAATGAAATTAATAAAAATGAAAGAAAAAATTTAGTTAAATTATTAAAAAATTTTAGTTTGACTATAAAGGGATTTAGACCAATCGAAGAGGCAATAATTACAAGTGGCGGTATTGATATAAAAGAAATAAATCCAAAGACTATGGAGTCAAAATTAATAAAAAATTTATATTTTGCAGGTGAAATTATAGATGTGGATGGCTATACAGGAGGATTTAACTTGCAAATAGCATATTCTACAGGTTATACAGCAGGAAATAACTAAAATTAAATATTTATATTATTTTATTTGTAATCTAATAAGTAATATATGTTGCTAATAAATATTTAATTAATTCCTAAATAAATTTATTTTTAGAAAAGAATGAGAGAGAAAAAATGAATGAGTTTACTACCATAAAAAATAATGTACAAACAGAAATAGTTGAAAAAAAGTCTAAATTTATAGCTGATTTACTTTATGTAGAGAGCGTAGAACAGGCAGAGGAATTTATAAAAAAAGCAAAAAAGAAGTACCATGGAGCAAGACATAATTGTATAGCTTATAGAATAATACAAGATGGGAGTATTATAGAAAAAGCTAGTGATGACGGAGAACCATCTGGAACAGCTGGATTGCCCATGTTACATATTTTGCAAACAAATAATTTGGCAAATGTTTTAATAATAGTAACAAGATATTTTGGTGGAATATTGCTAGGAACTGGTGGTTTAGTTAGGGCATATTCAAATAGTTTGATTGAAGCAATAGGAAAAAGTGAAAAACAAGAAAAATGTTTAGGTAATGAAATAGAATTAAAAATACAATATTCAGAATTTGATAATTTTAAATATTATTGTAAGAAAAATAAAATAAATATAATAAATATTGAATATAGTGAAAAAATTGTTTGTAATATTGAATTAGATGCAAGTAAAAAAGAAAAATTATTAGAAGATTATAAAGAAAAGAAAATAAATATATCAAAAATTAATAGTTTATCTATAAAATATATAAATAAAGTGTAATAAAATAATACTTTCATAAAGTATCTGGAAGATATTTCCAAATATTATTGCAATTGCTCGAATAAAATATTATAATCAGATTGTAAAAAATTTACAGTAATATTTTAGGAGGAGTTTTATGAAAGAAAAAATAAGTATATTAATAGCTGATGACAATCAAGAATTTAGTAAAACATTGTCATCATATATTAATAGTCAAGATGATATGGAAGTAATCGCCATAGCTAAAGATGGAAACGAAGCAGTTGATATGATTGCAAATACTAGGCCAGATGTTGCATTACTAGATGTAATAATGCCACATTTAGATGGATTAGGAGTATTAGAAAAAATCAATATAATAAAAATGGATAAAAAACCAATTTGTATTATGTTATCAGCAGTAGGACAGGACAAGATAACTCAAAAAGCTGTTAATTTAGGTGCAGAATATTATGTCGTAAAACCTTTTGATATAGAATTATTAATAAAAAGAATTAGAGAAATCAAATTTTTTAAACCAAATCAAGAATCACAAAATTTTTTGTCAAAAGATTTAAAATCTAAATATATCGAATTACCAAATGATGGAGTAAAAAAAGAAGAAAATTTAGAAGCATTAGTAACAAATATTATTCATGAAGTTGGAGTACCAGCTCATATTAAAGGATATCAATATTTGAGAGAAGCAATTATGATGGTTGTAAATGATATTGAAGTAATAAATCAGATTACTAAAAGTCTATATCCTCAAATTGCACGTAAATTTAATACAACACCATCAAGAGTAGAAAGAGCAATACGTCATGCAATCGAAGTAGCATGGGGAAGAGGGCAACAAGAAGCGGTAGAAAGTATTTTTGGATATACTATTTCAGCGGCTAAAGGTAAGCCTACAAATTCAGAATTTATTGCAATGATAGCTGATAAGCTACGCCTTGAATTAAAGAGTGCATAAGATTTTAGCAAACGTTAGAAGCGGAAGAGATACAAGAATGGAAAAAATAACCACTAAACCTATAAACTCTATGAAAATACATATAGAATTTGTAAAAAATTCGCATACAAACCTATAAATATAAATAGAAAAAAGCGATAAACTTTTCCTATTTATTGGGTTATTGTTTAAATTATTTATAAACAATAATTCAGTAGAAAGGAGAAGTTTTTTTATGTTGCAAATTGATTATGATATTGATGATTTTATGACCTATTGTGAGGTTAAGAATCTGTCGAAAAAGACATTGGCAAGTTATGAGCAAACTTTAAGACTATTCGCGCAGTATTTAAAACAAGAGTTTAAAATAGAAGAGGCAGGACAAGTCAAAGAGATACATATAAGAGAATATATAAATTATTTACAAGAGAGAGGCAAATATACAGTAGTTGCAAATGAAAATACAAGGAAAACCAATTTTCCAGAAAATAGACTTGATTATCAAAAAGAAATAAGTAAAACAACAGTAAATAATTATATTAGAAATATCAAAGTATTTTTCAATTATATGTATGAGAATAGATATATAAGCAATAACCCAATAAGAAGAGTAAAACAATTAAAAAATGCAAGAAAAGTTGTGGGTTACATAGAAGATAACGATATGAATAAGTTACTAAAATGTTTTGACTTATCAAAGTTCCACGAATATAGAGATTATGTAATAGCGCAGTTAATTTTTGATACTGGAATGAGAATAGGCGAAACTCTTTTGATAAAAGAGGAATATATTGATTTTGTAAGAAGAACAATATTACTACCAGCAGATATAACAAAAGGGAAAAAAGATAGATACGTGTTTTTCTCGGCGGAAATGCTAAAAGAACTAAAAAGGTGGTTACAATATAAAGACAGATATAAGCAATGTGAATATGTATTTTGTACAACAAAAGGAACACCGTTAAAAGTTAGTAATTATGAAACGAATTTTAAGAAATATGGTAAGAGAATAGGAAAAGAAGAGATACACCCACATATGTTAAGAAACAACTTTTCAAAGCGATTTTTAATGAATGGTGGAGATATATACACATTATCAAAAATACTAGGACATTCAAGCGTAACAGTAACAGAAGAGGCATATTTAGATTTACAAAATGAAGATTTAAGAACAAAATATCAAAAATATTCTCCATTATTAAATCTAAAAAGGGCTTAAAAGGAGAGGGGAAAATGACAATAATAGATAGAAAAATAAAAGAGTTAATGAAAATACTAGAAAAAGAAAATTGGAAAGCAATAGAAATAGAAACAGTTGGTGGCGCAGTTAGTGTGAAATTTGTATTACATAAG
>CALXAB010000046.1 GCA_944386175.1 uncultured Clostridia bacterium | reverse complement strand
GGAATCTCAAAAATCAATCTGCAAAAGAAGTTTAAGACTTTTAAAAAGAGAAATCCTACAAAAAATTTATGCTATCATATTGATAATATATAATTGATATTATTTTTTTCTTATGCTATTATATTATATGGAAAATTGTAAATAATAAAAATAAATATTTAAGGAGGTATTATATGAAGTTTAATCAATGGGATAATTTCCAAAAAGGAGATTGGCAAGATGAAATAAATGTTAGAGATTTTATACAAAAGAATTACACTCCATACGAAGGTGATTCTAGTTTCTTAGTTGGAACTACTGAAAAAACTAAAAAGTTATGGGATGAAGTTTTAGAATTATATAAAAAAGAGCATGATTCTGAAGGTGGTGTTTTAGATATAGATACTAAAACTGTATCAACTGTATCTTCTCATGATGCGGGATATATTGATAAAGATTTAGAAACTATTGTTGGTCTTCAAACTGACAAGCCTTTAAAAAGAGCTATTATGCCTTTTGGAGGAATAAGAATTGTAGAAAAATCATGTGAAGCTTATGGAAGAAAAGTAGATTTAGAAGTTGAAGAAATTTTTCATAAATATAGAAAAACACATAATGACGGTGTATTTAGTGCTTATACACCTGATATTAGAGCTGCTAGAAGTTCTCATTTAATAACAGGTCTTCCTGATGGTTATGGTAGAGGAAGAATTATTGGAGATTATAGAAGAGTTGCTCTTTATGGAGTTGATGTTTTAATTGATGAAAAGAAAGAAGAATTAGAAGTATTAGATGCAAATGAAATGACAGAAGATGTTATTCGTCAAAGAGAAGAAACTTCAGAGCAAATTAAGGCTTTAAATGAATTAAAAGTTATGGCTTCTAAATATGGATTTGATATTTCTAAACCTGCTAGCAATGGTAAAGAAGCTGTTCAATGGCTATATTTTGGTTATTTAGGTGCCATTAAAGATCAAAATGGTGCTGCAATGAGCATAGGTAGAAATTCTACATTTTTAGATATCTATTTTGAAAGAGATCTAAAAAATGGATCTTTAACTGAAGAAGAAGTTCAAGAGATTATGGATCATTTTGTTATGAAATTAAGATTGGTTCGTTTCTTGAGAACTCCAGAATATAACGAATTATTTAGTGGGGATCCTGTTTGGGTAACTGAAAGTATCGGTGGAATGGGTATAGATGGAAGAACTTTAGTCACTAAAAATTCTTTTAGAATTTTGCACACATTAGAAAACTTAGGTCCTGCACCTGAACCAAACCTTACAGTTCTTTGGTCTACTAGATTACCAGAAGGATTTAAAAGATATACTACAGCTTTATCTGTAAAAACATCATCTATTCAGTATGAAAATGATGATTTAATGAGAGTAACTTTAGGTGATGATTATGGAATTGCTTGTTGTGTATCACCTATGAAAATTGGTAAACAAATGCAATTCTTTGGAGCTAGAGCAAATCTTGCTAAAACATTGTTATATGCTATAAATGGTGGAAAAGATGAAAAAACATTTAAACAAGTAACACCAGAATTTGAACCAATTCGTTCTGAATATTTAGAGTATGATGAAGTAATGAGAAAATTCGAACAAATGATGGATTATGTTGCAAAAATTTATATAAAAGCTTTGAATATAATTCATTACATGCATGACAAATATTCATATGAAGCAATTGAAATGGCATTACATGACAGAGAAATTATAAGAACTATGGCATGTGGTATAGCTGGTTTATCAGTTGTTGCTGATTCTTTATCTGCTATCAAATATGCTAAAGTAAAAGTTATAAGAGATTCTAATGGATTAGCTGTTGATTATCAAGTAGAAGGAGAATTTCCTAAGTTTGGTAATGATGATGATAGAGTAGATGAAATAGCTGTAAATGTTGTTAAGACTTTTATGAATAAATTAAGAAGATATCAAACTTACAGACTTTCTAAACACACATTATCTATATTAACAATAACATCAAATGTTGTATATGGTAAAGCTACAGGAAATACTCCTGATGGTAGAAGAGCTGGACAACCTTTTGGTCCAGGAGCTAACCCTTTACACGGAAGAGATACACATGGTGCATTAGCAGTAATGAACTCTATAGCTAAATTGCCATTTGATTCTGCTGAAGATGGAATATCTTTCACATTTTCAATAACTCCAGGAACACTTGGCAAAACAGAAGATGAAAGAGTAACTAATCTTATTAACATGTTAGATGGATATTTTGCACAAACAGGACATCATATAAATGTAAATGTTTTTGACAGAAAATTATTGGAAGATGCAATGGAACATCCAGAAAAATATCCTCAATTAACTATTAGAGTTTCAGGATATGCTGTACACTTTACAAAATTAACAAGAGAACAACAATTAGACGTAATAAACAGAACTATTCATGAGAGAATATAGGAAATAATATAAATAGTACAAAATTTTTAGTAAGGAGATATAATAGGGAAAAAATGGTGTCCCATTTTCCCTATTATAATTTTGATTATGGATTATGATTTAAAATATTATGCTAAGGTTCATTCTATTGAATCTTTTGGAACTGTAGATGGTCCTGGAATTAGATTTGTGTTATTTTTACAAGGCTGTCATTTAAAATGTAAGTATTGCCATAATAGAGATACATGGGATATTAATGTTGGAAATTATGCTTCTTTAGATGATATTTTTAATAAGATTATGCGTTATAAAAATTATATTTATCCTAATGGTGGTGTTACTATTACTGGTGGAGAACCTCTATTACAGGTAAACTTTTTGATAGAACTTTTTTCTAAATTAAAAAAAGAAGGAATTCATACTTGTATTGATACATCTGGTATGGTTTCTTTGACTGATGATATTAAGAAATTACTAAGTTTAACTGATTTGGTATTACTTGATATAAAACATATAGATGATGAAAAATGTAAAGATTTGGTTGGCTTTTCAAATAAATTAGAATTAGCTTTTGCTAAATATTTGAATGATAATAATATTCCTGTTTGGATTAGGCAAGTTCTAATTCCTGGATATACTGATGATGAGGAAGATTTGGTTAAATTAAGAGATTTTTTGTCTACTTTGAATAATGTTAAAAAAGTAGAAATTCTTCCTTATCACAATTTAGGAAAACATAAATGGACTAAATTAGGTTATAAGTATGAATTAGATGGTGTAAAACAAGCCACTAATAAAGATGTACAAAGAGCCAAAAAAATCCTAGGCATTACCTAGGATTTTTTTGATATCTAAACTCAAACACTTCTACCAATTTATGTATATTTGTTATATCACAAATTTGTTTCGTTATAAATTTTATGTGGTCTTCAAAAAAATGCTGCTGTGATACAATTTACATTCCCAATAATTTTAATTCAACATTTTCCATTTTATATTTACCGCCAACCAATTTAAAATCAACTAATGTATTTTCTAATGTTTCTTCATTTTGTCTTAAATCGGTTGTAAAATATAATTTTATTTGAGGTATTTCTATTTGGTTAGTAACAATTTCCTTAAATGTTTCAGCCATATGTTTTTCATCTTCACAAACTAATATTAGTTGTGGCATACTTGAAAATCCTGAATCTCCCGGAATAAAATTTTCGTAAAAGTCTTTATATAATTTTATTTTATCTACTAATTTTTTTTGCCAATCTTGTTCTCTTCTTATTACTTCAAATAAAAATTGTATTGATTTATTATTTTTTGTAAGTTTTACAGCTCCTCCTGTTGCTTTAAATAGCTTTCCTGCAACTTTTGCTGTTATTGCTGGTTTAACTATATAACTATCAAATGCTTTAACTTTTCTTAAATAAGCTATTAATGTTTGGTTTCCTGCTAATCTCTTTTTTATCATTGGGACTGGTTTTGTATTATCTGATGGTTGCCATTTACATTCTATTTCTTTTGAGTTAAGTAAATATTTTCCCATCTTTTCTAAACAATATATTCTATATATTCCTTTTCCTTCATCAGAAGTAAAATAATATCTTGTTAAGATTTTAGACTTTACAAGTTGATCTAATTTATTGTTTAATTTATCTTGTGATTTTGGGTCAATTCCTTTTATTTCAAGCATTTGGTATAATTGTCTTGATGTTATAAATTCAAATTCATTTACTAATTCTAATATAGCAAAATGAATTTCATTTATATGACCTATATTTATCTTATGTACTATTTGATTCATTGACACATATCCATCTTTGCCATCAAAAGTTTTTATTTCACCTTCTCTAATTGCAAATGGTGATACTTGTGCTTTAATTTGGCTATCTTCAACCATAATCTACTCCTCCTTAAATTTAGAAATATCTATAATTTAAAATTATAAAACAAAATTTTAATTTTTAATATTTTGTAAATTAACTATTTTATAAAATGTTTAATTTTATTTTCTTTTTTTCCTCATCTATTTTTCTTATGTACACACTAACCTTTTCTCCGTATTTCAAGCCTTCTTGATATTCTGCCATTCCTACTAAATTAGGATTAAGCTCTATAAAAATGCCATTTTTATTTTTTTCTGTTTCTCTTATTATACCATAAGTTTTCATTCCTTGTTCAAACTTCTTAGCATTTTCTTCCCATGTACCTAATATTTCTTTATATGATAATATTACTTTTCCTTTTTGCTTGTCTATAGATTTTATCACAACTTCGACTTTTTGTCCAATTTTTAATCTTTCATATGGTGATTTTATTCTTGCTATTGATAAATCTTCTATATGTGCTAAACCTACTATTCCTCCTCCTATTTCTATAAATGCACCATATGGTTTTATGCTTTTTACAATACCTTGTACTTTTTGCCCTACTTCTAAATCATTTTTAACCCATTTTAAAGCTTCTTCTTGTACATTTTTTCTTGATATTATTATTGTATTATCGTCTTTTATTTCTTTTATCTTAAATTGTACAAATTTATGCACTTTTCCTGTACATATATTTTCTCTTGGTAAATTATTTTGCTGTAAGTTTATTGCTTCTATTTCTTCTCTTGGCATTATTCCTGTCAATCGATTTTGTAAATTTATATATAGATTATAATCTTTATCGCATTTTTTTACCAATCCCTGCATTATTTCATCATTTTGTATATAATTTTTTATTTTACTAATGTCTATTTGTGATATTTCGTTATTCCATCCTTCTGGTTTAAATTTTAGTGAGCTCATTTGTATTTTTCTCCTTTTTTCTTACGTTTTTTATTATTATACATTTCTCTTTTTGTTTTTTCAAGATTTTTCATTATAATTCATATTTTTTTGAAGATTTTAATACACTCACAATTCTATCAATGCATAATATCCCAATAATAAAGCCCTTTTAAAAATTACATCTTTAAAAGGACATGATTACATTTTACTATTTATATTGGCATCATCATTAGTTTTTTTTTATTATTTTTGACATTTTTATAATAGTTCGCAATTAATTCATCTAGTTCTATACTCAATTGATAAATTATGCTATAATCATCTCCATTTTCTATGCTTTTATTCAATTTGTCTCTTAATTTACAAATTTCATCATTCAACATTTTTATCTCTCCTTTTCAATTTTTTTATCATTTGTATATTTATAAATTACCACATAAATATCTCTAAGTCAAGTATTTTCAATGGTTTTTAACAACTTTCGTACGACATGTTTTTTTGTTTTTCGACAATTTGACAAATAAAAAAACGGTATTATTTTTATATTTTCATAAATACCATTTTTTTAACATATTTTTTCTTGCTATTTTTATACATATTTTTTTAATTTTTCACAATAGAAATCACCATTTTATCCTCTTTAAATACATCATCTAACACTTGCATTAAATATTCAACATTTATTCCTTCTATTTCCTCTAAATAGTCAAAACTATTAATTCCTTTAAAATTATCTGATAAAAACATTCTTGCTATATCTGCTACATCATTATATTCTCTTACATATGCACCATATATCATTTTTTTAGTTCTATCCATATCTTCACCATTTATTCCCTTTTCTTTTAAGTTTTTTATTTCCATTTTTATTCTTTTATACACTTCTTCTGGATTATTTGATTGTCCCATAATCATAATATGTGCATAAGTTTTTGAAAATTCATAATCTAAACTCGGTCTTGAATATATTATTCCTTCATCATATAATTGTTTGTATAATTTTGAGCTTTTTCCTATTATCAATCTTAATATTATTTCTATAGATATGTGTTTTTTGACGATTTCTTTATCACAGTCATTATTTGTATCTTTTATTCCTATCACATACATTGGCTGGCTTACTTCTAATTTTTCTTCTATTTTTTCTTGCACTATTGTTTCTGGCTCTTCTGGATATATTCTTTTTATTTTTCCATTAGATTTTACATCTATTAATCTGTTTTTAACTTCTTCTATCATTTCTTCTGGATTAAAATCTCCTGAAATTACTAATGTCATATTTGATGGATTATAAAATGTATTATAACATTTGTACAATATATCTTTATTTATTTCACTAATTGATTCTATTGTTCCTGCTATATCTATTTTTACAGGATTATTATGATACATTGCTTTTAATGCATTTAAATATACTTTCCAGTCTGGACTATCACTATACATATTTATTTCTTGTCCGATTATTCCTTTTTCTTTTTCTACATTTTCATCTGTAAAATATGGATGTTGTACATAATCCATTAATTCTGTCATTGCTTCATAGAAATTGTCTGTAGCTTCAAATAGATATGCTGTATGATCATTAGTTGTATAAGCATTTGCATCAACTCCTAATGATGTTAATGTATCTAAGCTATTTGTACCATTTGGTTGTTCAAACATTTTATGTTCTAAAAAATGTGCTATGCCCATTGGTACTTTTGTTTCTTGTTTCTCTCCTGGTACTATAAAATTACTATCAATTGAGCCATAATTTGTTCCCCATATTAAATATTTTTTTTGTATTCCTTTTTTTGGAATTATCATAACTGTTAAGCCATTTTTTAATTTGTCTACATATAGTTTTTCTTTTACTTTTGAATTTTCTATAATTTTCACTTATTACGCCTCTCTTTCTTTAATTTCTTTTGAAAATAAAATTGTTTATTTTCACTTTGATTTGTGTAGCTTAAAGTTTCATATTGTTTTCTAATTATTTAAAAAATATATTGTATTAATTGATACTTTATTTGCTATATCAACTATTTGTTCTTTTGTTATTTTTTCTATTATATCTTGATATTCGTCGAGTTTCACTCCTGTTTGAGAAAGTTCTTGCCCAAAACAATATGTTATCATTGTATCTTGTTCGTCTTCAATCCCTTTTATAGTGGCAATTATTCCTTTTTTACAATTATTTATATCTTCATCAGTAAAATTACCTTTTTTCATATCTTCTAATTGTTCTCTTGTAAGACTTAATGCTTTATCATAATTTTCTATTTCTATCCCACAATTTATGAATATAACATTTTTATGTCTAAAATATATTGAATTTGCAACATATGCTAAATGTTCTTTTTCTCTAATATTTTGGAACATTTTAGATGTTGCACTTCCTCCTAAAATATTATTATACATTAATACAATATACTTATCTTTTTCGTTATCTATATTTATATTTAATCCTATTACTAATTTACCTTGTGTTACATCCATAGATTCGTTTACTATTTTTTCTTCTTTTTGCACTATATCTTCTATTTTATGTGGTTCATATTTTGGCTCTCTATCTTGTAATTTTTTTATATTTTCATTATCTTTTATCTGTTCTATTATGTTTTCGTCTATATTTCCAGTTATAAAAATATCAATTTTACTATCTTTTATTAAGTTTTGATATTCTTTATATAAATCCTTTTCATTTATTTTATCTAAGTCTTCTACATAACCATATTTATATAACCCAAATGGCTCATTTTTATACATTTCTTCTATACACCTATCTAGTGCATATCTTCCTTTATTGTCAATCTTACTTTCTATGATATTTTTTAAATTATTTTTTTCTTGTTTGACATATTCTTTTGAAAAACAATCATCTTCTAAATATGGATCAAATACTAGTTCTAATAATTTTTCTAAAGATATTTTTAGTATGTTTCTATCATTTTCTGGTAAGTAGTTATCATTTATTGTTTCTATATAAAATTTTATGACTTGATTGTCTCCTGCTTTATCTAATCCACAGTCAAAACTTGCTCCATATAATTCTTCTAATTCTTTATTTATTTTTTCTTGTGTCTGCATATTTTTACTTCCTCTTCTTAATACACTTGGTATTAAGGCATTACTCGTTACTTTTTCCTTATCTAGTTTTACTGTTAAAAATACAGATAATAAATTTGTTTTAAATTTATCACTTTTTATTGTGTGTAATTTTATAGCCTTTTTTAGTTCTATTTGCTTATATTGCATATATGTTCCTCCTTTTTTTATTATTTCTTTTACTAAATTTTATTATATCCTATTTATTACTAGTTATACACGTATATCTGCTATATCAAAACAAATCATTTTTTATTCAACTATATTTTTAGATTATAAAAGTGTACTTTCTATAATCTAAAAAAGGCATACATTTATATGTACACCTAATAATTTGCGTTTATTAAAATTTTCTTTTTCTTGCTGCTTCTGATTTTTTCTTTCTTTTTACACTAGGTTTCTCATAGTGTTCTCTTTTACGAACTTCTTGAATAACCCCATTTCTAGCGCATTGTCTTTTAAATCTTCTCAAAGCATCTTCTATATTTCCATTATTAACTTTTATTTCTGACATTTATATTTCCCTCCTTCCGGCCATACGACAAATGTATGTTGGGATAACCCTAATTAACGATATATATTATACATTAAAGGTCTATTATTGTCAATAGTTAAAACTCAAATAGTACTGTTTTCTTAGCTTTTAAAGACTTTTGAACATCAATTATTCTTTGATTACTTGAACCTCTAAATCTTAATTTTAAATCTTTTTTATCTTCTTCAAATTTTCCATCCACTATGACATCTAAATATGATAAAAGTTCTGGTGTTTCTTCCCATGTATTACACATTTTATCTACAACATCTTTATCAAAAGTATAGCCTGTATAACACCAGATATTTTTATCTGGGAATTTCTCCTTTACTTTTTTTACTAATGGTAATAATCCTTTTTGATTTGCATGTTCTAATGGTTCTCCTCCTAATAAAGAAAGTCCAGATACATATGGATGATCTAATTCTTCTATAACCTTATCAATTTCTTTTTGTGTAAATTTTTTTCCATAATTAAAATCCCATGCTTCTTGATTAAAACAATTTTTACAATGATGATTACATCCACTAACAAATACTGAAACTCTTACTCCTAATCCATTTGCTACATCTGCTTTTTTTATATCTGCATAATTCATCTATTATTCCTTCTTTCATATCTCTTAATTATATAATATATTTTATAAATTAAAATTATTTACATTTTATCATAACAAATATGTTCATTTTTTACATTATGAAAAAATGCTTCCAATCCAATTAAATAATGGATTTTCAAACAATAATTCCCTCATCCAACTATTTGTAAAAGGTATAAACCATAGTATAACTCCTATGATAATAACAATAATAATTGTCAATATAACTGCTATGACTCCTTTTTTTGAAGGTGCTTCAAAATTGTCCATAGAAAACCTATTTTTAAACAATTTTTTAGATAATGCTACTATGGCTGAAAAAGTTCCTACACGATAAACTCCTTCATTATTATCAATTTTATTCTTTTTTCTTCTTCCATTAAAAATATTTTGTTGTTTCTGCTGTTCTTGTTCTACTTTCTCTTGTTGCTCTTGATAGAAATTTTGTTGTTCTTGATAAAATTTATTTTTTTCTATTTCTTCTTTTTGTATTTCAGCATCATATTGCTCTTTTAAAAATGGATTAGAAAGTACCTCATATGCTTCATTTATTTCTTGCATCTTATTTTCACAATATGTTTTTGCTATTCCTTGTTGCTTATCTGGATGATATTTTTGTACAAGAACTTTATATGCTTTTTCTATTACTTCACTTGAAGCTAATCTATTTACTTCTAATATTTCATAATAATTTTTCATATTATTAGAATTCTCCATTTAATTATTTACAATCAATTTTTTAACTGCACTAAATTATTGATTGTATAAGATAATTTAGCGTGAATTTAGTTAAATTCTTTTCTTATTCTATACTAAAGAAAAAAAAATATCAATACCAAATAAAAAAAATTTTGGGCTTCAATTATACATTTATATACAAGCATTATTTTACCCCAAAAGTTAATGCATTTAACTTTTGGGGGTTATCTTTTATTTATTATTAAACTGCTCTTTTATATTTAATATATGTTACTATTCCAGCAACAACTCCTATAATAATTCCTATAATTAAGAAGTCTCCAACAAGCCCTGTTTTTGGTAATACTAACCCTCCATTTTGCGAATTCGGATTAGTTGGTACAACACTATTGGAAGAAATATTATTGCCACCAATATTAGTATTATTCCCGCTACTACTGGGTCCACCTTCAGTATTATTATTGTTTTTCTCTACTATCGCAATATCAGTAGATACATCTTTTATAGTAAAGCTTTCTGTATCAGAAGAAAATTCATTATTTTTTAATGTAACTGCTTGTTTACCTAATTCTGCACCTTCTTTTACAGTTAATATAATCTTTCCTATAATTTGATCTTCACTTGTTGTTTCGTAATCTGATTTTGTAATAGTAAGAGAATCTTCTATTAATGTTACTCCCCAAATATTATTATCATCTGTTTTTACCTCTATATCAAATATATCAGTATCAACATCTATTACTCCATTGTATATAGCTATTCCTGAACCAGCTTCTATATCAGATACCTTCAACGTAAGTATTACACTTTCACCTATCTGTAATTCTTTTTTGTCTGGTGTTAATGCTAAATTACATGTATAATTATCTGCTGCTAAACTTTTAATTCCCATTGTTCCAATAAAAATTATAAAAATAAGCAGAATTAATATTATATTTTTAAAATTTTTCTTTATCATGAATATTCCCCCTATATAGTTATATGCTTATTATATTATATATCTCATATTTTATCATTTTTTTCAATAGGTCTTAATTCCCTAACAATATGATAGCCTGATGTATAGAGGATTTTTAGTTCTTTTACATTTATATTACATTTTTGTTACATTTTTGTTACGTTCTCGTTTTCTATCCAAATATTGCTTCAAATTCTTCTGAATTTATCTTCTCTTTTTCTAACAATATTCCTGCAACTTTATGCAATTTATCAACATTGTCAGATAAAATTTGTCTTGCTCTGTCATACCCTGCATCTATAATTTTCTTTGTTTCTTCGTCTATAATTGCTGCTGTTTCTTCTGAGTATTCTTTTGTGTGTCCAAAATCTCTTCCTAAAAATACTTCATCTTGATCTGAGCCAAGCATTATTGTTCCAATCTTTTCACTCATTCCATATTTTGTAACCATACTTCTTGCAATTTTTGTTGCTCTTTCTATATCATTACTTGCTCCTGTTGATATATCATTTAGTATAAGTGCTTCTGCAACTCTACCACCTAATAAAGAAACTATATTTTCTTCCATTTCGGTTTTTGACATAAATGACTTATCTTCAGTTGGACGATACATAGTATATCCTCCAGCCATACCTCTTGGTACTATTGATATTTCATGTACTGGATCTTGAGTTTCTAAGAAATGGCTAACAACTGCATGACCTGCTTCATGATATGCAACTAATTTATTTTCTTTTTCGCTTCTTACTTTTGTCTTCTTCTCAGGTCCCATTGTTATTTTTACCATTGCATCTTCTATTTCTCTCATACCTATTTCGTTTAAATTTCTTCTAGCTGATAATAGTGCTGCTTCATTTAATACATTTTCTAAATCTGCTCCTGCAAACCCTGATGTATTTTTTGCTATTACTTTTAAATCTACATCATCTGATAATCTTTTCTTTCTTGAATGAACTTCTAATATTTGTTCTCTTGCTTTTACATCAGGTAAGCCAACTACAATCTGTCTGTCAAATCTACCTGCTCTTAATAAAGCTTTATCTAGTACATCAGGTCTATTTGTTGCTGCTAATACTATTACTCCTTCATTTTCTGCAAATCCATCCATTTCAACTAATAATTGATTCAATGTTTGTTCTCTTTCATCATGTCCACCACCAAGTCCTGCTCCTCTTTGACGTCCGACTGCATCAATTTCATCTATAAATATTATACATGGCGCATTTTTCTTAGCTTGATCAAATAAATCTCTTACTCTTGAAGCACCCACACCTACAAACATTTCAACAAAATCTGAACCACTTATTATAAAAAATGGTACTCCCGCTTCTCCTGCTACAGCTTTTGCAAGTAATGTTTTACCTGTACCTGGTTG
>CALXAB010000045.1 GCA_944386175.1 uncultured Clostridia bacterium | reverse complement strand
AACGCACTCAAACTGGTTGATGCAACTGAGTTTGAAGTGCGTTCTTCCATTATTTTCCTACCAAAGTCAGGTTATATATTGATTTAACATTTTTTTCAAGTAAATTTTGGTATTTTCTTCAATTAAATAATTAAAAAATCACAGAATTATCTAGCACTAGTTGAATTAAATTTTTATTTATGATATATTTAAAAAAGTTTATTATTTTTATTACCAAAAATTGTGTATTTAAATATAATAATATTAGTAGTATAATATAATTAGTACCATTTTAGGAGGAATTTCTTTATATGAAAATTGAAAAATTAACTGAAAATAAAATTCGCGTTATCATTAATGATGAGGATTTAGAACAAAATCATACAGATTTACACACAATAATGACAAAGTCATTAGAAAAACAAGGCTTATTTTTAAATATATTATCAAAAGCAGAAAAAGAAGTAGGTTTTTATACTGAAAACTGCAAACTTCTTATCGAAGCATTTTCTACACCTGATGATATGTTTGTATTTACTATAACCAAATACAGTGAAAATGATTTTAAAGACACTTTGTTAAATCCAACAAGAAAATTAACAGTAAAAAGAAAATCTGTTAATATTAATAATAATGATTCTATATATGAATTTAATGATTTCGAAGAATTTTGCAAGTTTTGTAATTGTATAAATAATAAAAAACAATTTGATATTAGCAAATTATCAAAACATATTTCTTTATATCTATACAATAATACATATTATTTAATAGTTGCAAATATTAATATAAATTATAAAAATATTAAAATTTTTTATAATACAATCTCAGAATTTGGAAAATTTGTTTCAAATTCTAGTACTTTTAAAACCAAATTACTAGAACATGGCAATATTATTATTAAGAAAAATGCTGTTTCTATAGGAATAAAATATTTTTCAAACTAAAAATTACCATTTTGGGGACGCTTCCCCAAAATGGTAATTTTTTTAATATAGATAATTCTGTGGATTATATGCTACTCCATTTACTCTTATTTCTAAATGTAAATGTGGTCCAGTAGAATTACCTGTTGATCCAACAGCTGCTATAGTTTGTCCTTGTGATACAGTTTCCCCAGCTGAAACATATAATTTACTACAATGTGCATAATATGTTTGAACATTATTACCATGTGATATTACTATCATATAACCATATGATCCTTTTCTTCCTGAGAATGTTACAGTTCCTGATGCTGCAGCAACAATAGGAGTTCCAGCTGATGTTGCAATATCTAAGCCAGTATGTGAAGACCTTCTTATTGCACTTCCTACACCAAATTTAGATGTTATAATCCCTGAAACTGGTCTTATTAAACTTATACCTAGGTTTGCTTTTCCTCCAGATGTTTTACTTGAAGTATCAACGCTTCCTGTTGATTTATATGTATTAGTTTTTGAACTCCTTGTACTTGCTACTGTAACTTTAACTGGTTCTACATATAATTTAGCTATTGCTTCATCTGAAGAAACAAAATCTTTCATTTCTGTTTCATATTTTTCTGCTATTGATAGATTGTTTATATTTGTGCTATTTTTCTCTTTAAGTGTATCAATTACTTTCTGAGCTTCATCAAAATTAGAAATATAGTATTTTTCCTCTCCATTTTCTAGTATTGAATAATATCTATAATATTCTATTCCTTGTTCTTTTACTTTATTATATATGTCATCATCATTTGTTACAACATCTTTTTTTAGTAAGCATAATTCATATTCAGGTAAATTTTCAACTTGAACAAATGCTGTATTATCATTTTCTCCATCACCATGTTCTACAAAAGCATTAATTTTGTGCTGTAATTCTGTTCTATTTTCTGTATAACCTACTTGTTCACCATCTATATAAACACTATATGTAGGCTTATATAAAAAAGCTATTGCCCCAATTATCAAAAAAATCGCAATTATAAAAAGAATAAACATTTTTATTCCTTTTTTAGTATTTACCATTAATTTTTTTAACATCACAATATCTCCTTTGTATATGATATTGTAATAATATTGCACTTCTTATAAAATTGCAAAGATTATGAAATAGTAATTTCCGTAAGTTTTTTTGTTTTTTCTTCGTTATTCTTTGTTTTTTGTAGTTTTTCTTTATTTTAGGGGACGTTCCTTCAATCCCTAATTTTAGGGATTGAAGGAACGTCCCCTAAAAAATGAATAAAAAAATAAAAAGTGGAAAGACTATTTAAGAATAAAAAATGAAAGGAAGGATAAAAATGGCAGATTTAAATCAAATGGAATTACAACATTTAAGACACTTAATTGGTGCTCATGATACTGCATATCAAAAATTAAACACATATTCTTCTCAAGCGGTTGACCCACAAATTAAGCAGTTATTTACTAAATCAGCTCAAGATGCATTGAATACTAAACAAAAATTGATGTCTTTTTTGAATAATTAATAGTAAGGAGGAAATATAATGGATGAAAAAACTATGGTTAATGATATTCTAGCAGGTGTTAAATCTGATTTAACAGCTTATCAAACAGCAATTTCTGAATCAGAAAATATGCAATTAAGACAAACTTTTCAACAAATAAGAAATAATGATGAAAGTTTTCAATATGAATTGTTTAAAATTGCTCAGTCTAAAGGTTATTATATACCTGCTCAAAAAGCAACAGTAACTGAAATAAATACTGTTAAAACAGAATTATCAAACTAAGATAATTTATTGGGTTATGTATTTTAGATAAAGAAAAAAGGGTGGTTATTTTTAATCACCCTTTTTCCCTAAATTATTTCAAGATTTGCAAATTTTGCCATTAGCCTTTTGTGTCCTACTTTGTCAAAGTTTATATCTACTTTTAGGTCTTCACCTTCTGGTTCTACTGAATTTATTGTTCCTTCTCCAAATTTTTTGTGATATACTCTTACTCCTGCTTCGTATTTATCTAAGTCTACTTCTTGTGTTGATTTTTTTCCCAATTTGTTTAAGTTATTTAAAAAGCTTTCTGCTGTTCTGAACATAAATCCACTTGAAGTACTTGAATTATTTGAATTGTTTACATTATTTATATCCCCTGCATATGACATTGCAACTTCTTTTTCTTTATCCATTTTATATGTTTTTATATTTCCAGAATTTTTACTTCCATATGTCCAGCTGTATGGTGAGTCTTCAAATATTCTATCTTTATTCGTTTTTCCACTACTTTCTCCAAATACATCTTGATATCCTTCTAATAAGTCTTGTGGTATTTCTTTCAAAAATCTTGATACTGGATTATAACTTGTTGAACCAAATATTGTACGTTGTTTGCTACATGTTAAAAATAAATAATTTTTAGCTCTTGTTATTCCTACATAACATAAACGTCTTTCTTCTTCTAGCTCTTTTGGCTCTGATATTGATTTATATCCTGGAAATATTCCTTCTTCCATACCTACTAAAAATACTACTGGAAATTCTAGTCCTTTTGCACTATGTAATGTCATAAGTGTTACGGCTTCTTCACTTTCTTCCATATTGTCAAGATCACTTGATAATGTTATTCCCTCTAAAAATTCTCTTAGACCATTTTCTGCAAATTCTTCTTCAAATTCTATTGCTACTGTTAAAAATTCTTCTAAGTTTTCTATTCTATTTTCTGCTTCTATTGTATTTTCATTTTCTAGTGCTTTTGTATATCCTGTTTTTTTCAATGTTAATTTGATTAATTCTGATACTGATAAATCTTCTATTTTATTTTTCAACTCTTCTATTGTATTTATAAATTCTCTTGAGTTTAAATATACTCTATTTAATCCATATTGATCTGCATTTTTTATTATTTCATACATTGATTTTTCATTTGCTATTGCTAATTGTTCTACTTTATCTAGACTAGTTTTTCCTATTCCTCTTTTAGGTTCATTTATTATTCTTTTTAAACTTAAATTGTCTGCATTATTTTGTATTAATCTTAAATATGCGATTATGTCTTTTATTTCTTTTCTTTCATAGAATTTTAGCCCACCTACTATTTTATATGGTATGTTTTCTCTTCTAAGAATATCCTCTATTGCTCTTGATTGTGTGTTCATTCTATATAAAACTGCAAAGTCTGAATATTTATAATATTCTTCTCTTTTTAAATGCTCTATTTGTGATACTATATATGAACCTTCATCATATTCATTTTCTGCTAAATATACTTGTGGTAAATTCCCTTGCTCGTTTTCTGTCCATAATTCTTTTTTATATTTTACTTCATTATTCTTTATTACTGCATTAGCTGCTTTTAATATATTTCCTGTACATCTATAATTTTGCTCTAGTTTTATTATTTTAGTACCTGGAAAATCCCTTTCAAAATTCAATATATTTGATATGTCTGCCCCTCTAAATGAATATATTCCTTGGTCATTATCTCCTACAACTGTTATATTTCCGTTTTTTGATGCAAATAAAGTTATTAGTGTAAATTGTGATTTATTAGTATCTTGATATTCGTCTACTAAAACATATTTAAATTTATTTGAATAATATTCTAATACATCTGGATTTTCTAACAATATTTTAATTGTGTAATTTATGATATCATCAAAATCTATTGCGTTATTTTCTTTTAATCTTTTTTGATATAATTCATAAACAGTTGCTATTGTTTCTTTTCTGAAATCTCCATTTGCTCTTAATGTATATTGATCAGGCTCTAGCATTTCGTTTTTTGCATTACTTATTTCTGAAAGGACTGCTCTATCATTAAATAGTTTATCATCTATAGCTAAATCTTTCATACAATTTTTTACTAATGTTTTTTGGTCTGATGTGTCAAATATTATAAATGATGTGTCAAATCCTATTCTATCTATAAATCTTCTTAAAATACGTACACATATTGAATGAAATGTTCCCATCCATATATCTTTTGCTTGGTCTCCTATTAGCCCTGCAATTCTTTCTTTCATCTCATTTGACGCTTTGTTTGTAAATGTTATTGCTAATATGTCCCATGGTTTAACATTTTTTTCTCCTATTAAATACGCTATTTTATGTGTTAATACTTTTGTTTTTCCACTTCCCGCTCCTGCTATTACTAAACTTGGGCCTTCTGTATTTACTACGGCTTCATATTGTTTATTATTTAATCCTTTTAATATATCTTGCATATTTTGTTCCTTTCTTTATTCAAAACTATGTTTGTATTTTACCATACCTTTTCTATATTTTCAAGATTTATTTTATTATTATTTAACTTAAGTAGTAATATTAGTTGTTACAATATCTAAACTATTGTTGCTAATATTCCTAATAAAAATCCTATTATATTTCCTATTGCTGTCATTCTTCCATGATATAATTTATTTGATTCTGGTATTAATTCTCCGTGATACTATATATAGCATTGCACCTGCTGCAAAGCTTAAACATATTGCTATTATTTCTTGTGATATATTTCCTATTATTGCTCCAAAAAAAGCCCCTATTCCTGTTGTTACTCCTGATAGTAATACATAGAAAACAACTTTACTCTTTTTCATTCCTCCATTTTTCATAGGTACTGCCATTGATATTCCTTCTGGTTGATTCTAAAGTAGACAGTTATGTTTTTTGTTTTGATTAATGTAATATCTAATATTATATTAGTCAGTTTTTTATATGAACAGCCTCTTTAAGACACTTTTGCAAGTTTTTACCACCACTTTTTAAATATCCTTGCCAGTTTTTACTATCGCTTTGTGATATCCCTTGCAAGTTTTTCTCTTTTGTCTAAATAACTTGTGACTTATTGTTAGTTATTTTGTAATATCAAAATTATACGATATTACTAAATAACCTTATTACATATTTATATCATATATTTTTATTATACACATTATTTAATTTTTTAAAATTAAATACTAAATCCACCTGTTTATCTTGATGTATTTCTATTCTATTTATAAGCACTCTCATAATTTCTGGAGTTGGATTCTCAAATTTTAGAAATTCTTTTACAATTTTTTCTATTTCTTCATCGTTATTGTCGGAACAATCTTCTGCCTCTTTTTTTAATTCTATGTACTCCGTTTCTTTGTCTTTTTCATCTTTTTTTAATTTTTCAAAAAGCCTTTCATACATTTCCTCACTAAGTTTATTATTAAGCTTATCAATATACATTTTATCAATATTATTATTTATAAGTTCTATTTCTTTTTCTATTTTATTTAGCATTTTTTTATAATCGTATTTGGTTTTGCTATTCTTTATGTTTGACATAATTTTTTTATTGTCAATTTCAGCAAATAAATTTCTAATATAATCTATTATTTGTGTTTCTAGTTTTTCATAACTAAATCCGTGAGACGTACATAAATTAAGTTTTGAATTTCTGCGGTAATTATTACATATCATATCTAAGCGTCCATCTTTTCTGCTTCTTACTCCAATTTTATGCTTACACTCATAGCATATTAAAAGTCCATCTAATAAAAATTTATGTTTCTTTTCATTTCTATCATATTTTTGTAAAATTCCCATTTTTTGTACTCTATCAAAAACATTTTTATCAATAATTAGTTCGTGAGTATTTTCAACTATTTGCCATTGTGTTTCAGGATTTGCTCGAAGTTTCCTATTTTTATAGCTTATCCTACTTCTTTTATTTTGAATTGTAACTCCAATATATGCTTTATTTTGAAGTATAAGTTTAATAGTTTTATTCTCCCAAAATGTAGGTTTATTATACCTACTCTGGCTAAGTGTGGGTATGTGCTTATTGTTTAAATAATTTTTTATTGTACTAACACTATTTCCAGCCATAGCCATATTAAAAATAGTTTTAACTATTTCTGCCTCTTCCTCGCAAATTACTAAATGGTTTTTATCTTTTTCATCCTTTACATATCCTAATGGAGTTTTACCTCCAACCCACTTTCCTTGTTTTTGCATAGTATGCAAGGCTGTCTTTATTTTTTTAGATAAGTCTTTTGAGTACATATCATTTAATATTGATTTAAAAGGTGCAATATCATTATTACCATTATTTGTAGCAAAGGTATCTATGTTATCTGTTACAGAAACATATCTAACGTTATTTTCTGGAAACCACTTTTCTATATATTCGCCAGTTTCTATGTAATCACGGCCAAGACGAGATAAATCCTTTGTTACAACCATATTTACTTTGCCTAATTCTATGTCTTTAATCATTCTCTTAAAATCTGGTCGATTAAAATTTGTTCCTGTATATCCAGGGTCTATGTATGTATCAATAAGCTCATACTCACAACCTAATTTATTTACATAGTCTGTTAATAATGCTTTTTGGTTTGTTATACTTTCGCTTTCATCATATCCTTTATCTATATCTTCTTTTGAAAGTCTAATATATATTGCAACTTTGTATATTGTTCTCTTTATTTTTTCAAGCATTTTTCCTCCTTTCCATGCTTGATAAAAACAATTTGAATTCAATTTTAATTATATCTATTTTTTCTTTTTAATACAATGCTCGACAAATTTATTTTTTATATTAATTTTTCGCTAACTACTTTGAATTCAAATTTTAGGTTTTTTTAATCTTGTTTTTCTTAATAACGGAAAATTTATCCGACTGACTAATTAAGAAATATGCTATTAATTTTTCTAACTCATCACCTTTTTCATCAAACTGCACATTAATTTTAAATAAATCGTTCATCTTTCCTCCTGTGATCCTAAATGATTTATTCAATGTATATGCTTAATAAATTCTATTATTCTGGCTTTAAGCATACATATTGTTAATGTGAAGAGTTAAAATTTGAAGAACACGTAACTATACTTTCATTTTATTTTAATAAGCATATAAACCACCTCTTCTTCTTAATTTATTTTGGCAAATTTTAAAAACCTTCTATTATATATACATTGGTTTACTTTAAATTTTTCTGCCTTAATTTTAAAATTTTTTAAAAAATTTATTTTTATGCAATACCTATATGCCGTTGACTCAAAAGTCCCACCTTTTTTTGAAATAACTTTAATTTGCCCCCTATTATATATACTTACATTTTTACCAGAAAATCCGATCTTATTATGAATTTTTTATAAATTTTCCACTAAATATAACTTGGGTAGGAATATGATAGCTTACGCTAACATACACCTACCCTCTTTAGTTAAATTTGTCCCCAAAATTGCCGTAGCACTTGAAATAACTTAATTTGAAAATTTTAAAAATGTCCAATTTTTAGAGTTTTAAAACTACTAAAAAAGGACATTTTAGACTAATACGTATCTATTAATTTTGTTATTAATATTTTATATATTATTTATCTAGTAACCTCTTCTTGTTGAATTACTTTATCTATATTCTTATCTCTACAAAATTTCCATTTACTACTACTAATTTGCATTTCTTATCTGGCAATCTTATTTTCATATTTTCAAATGTCTGACTAATTTTCTCTATATCTCTTATGTCCGTTTCATCTTTTAATAAACAATAAGCCAAACTTCTAAAAATTATTCCTGTACTCATATATGTAAATCCTAGCCTTTTAGCTAATTCTTTTGCAAGTGTTTTTTTCCCCGTTCCATTAAAACCATCTATTGTTATCTTTTTTGACATAATTTATTTTGTACCTCACTTCTCAATTTTCCATTAAATTTTCCTGAATTAATCATCATTCCATCGCCTTCATAAGCAGAGTCTCCATCTAAAAGATAATTATTTACAAAAATATTATTATTAACAGTTAAAAAATTTTGTAAATTTTCTCTTTTTATCCAAATTGCTTTTTGCTTATTAAACTCTTCCTCAGAAATTTTTTCTCTTTTTTTAGATTTTAATGTTCCAAATATAACATATAAAATAGCATATCTATTTACTCCTTTATATGCAGCATAAAAATGATTATGTAATTCAAAAATACTTTTTCTATTAATTTCAATATCAACATATCCTGTTTCTTCTTTTACTTCTCTAATTGCTGCTTCTTCTGGTGTTTCTCCTTCTTCAATTCCACCAAGTACAAATGATTTACATTTTCTTTTTAATGCGTCAACACAAAGATAGGTATTATTTTCTTCATCTTTTATAACTGCTATAACGCTAGTCCTAAATTTTGTTTCTACATTTGGGTTTAAAGCTTCTTCTCCTACACCTTTAAAATAAGGAGCAATAACTTGTTTATATGGTAAATTAAACTTTTTTGCTAATTCAAAATGCTCTTTAATATGAGCAGGTACTAGTAATAGTGCATTTTTTTCTAGTACAGCATTATCTAATACAATTATTGCTAACTTTTCATTGGTTAGTGGATGTTTTGCAAAGATATTATCTAATTTACCCTGCTTAACCATATCTCCCATATAATTATTCTTTACTCCTACTGCAATTGCAGTAACACCATATATTAGTTCTTCATTAGTTATAATTGATGGAATTAATTTTCCATTTGTTAGTTCTATTTCTATTTTCTTCATATTTTTCTTTCTCCTTAAATTTTTTTATATAATACTTTATTTGACTAAAATAGCAAGTCTGTCAAAAAGATGTGGTCTTTTTCAAATTTAATATCTTTTTTATCATTATCTATTTGATTGTAAATATCCCAATAGGTACAATTATATACATTTTTTATATTAAGTTTAGATACTATTTTATCAATTTCTTTCTCTGTTGAACATACTTCACAATAAATTCCAAAAGGCAATTCATCTAAATGTAACTCTACTTCACCTTTTTTCCAAATTATTCTATATTTTTCCATTGTATAGTTTTTTGTTAATCCAATCTTCTCAAGTAGATATTTCATAGAATCACAATTCTCTATTTCAAATGTTGCATTTTCTCGTTCAAAATACTTTTTTTGTGTTTTATTCTGTGTTTTTTCCTTGATAGTTATTGTATCATTAAATCCATCTTTTGTTCTAATAAAAATTCCTTGTTTTGATAGCTTATCATCATCAAAATCATATCTAGTTGTTTTCTCGAAAGCTCCTCCTACTAAAATATACCTATCTTTTTTAAGTTTCTCTAAAAATGCATCTACATCTGAAATTTGAAATTTAATTTGAATATCACTCTTTTTCAACTTATCCTCCTAAAATTTTTATTATTTCTTTTTCTATATTAAAACCATCCTCACATTTTTTTATTACTTTATTAAGAACTATAATATAATCACATATATTAGCCACACTATCACTTTTAGGAAATACCCCTAAAATACTTATTTTGTCTGTTATATTTTTTAATATTTTTTTTATATATAGCATTGTTTTTCCAGAATAAATACTATCAATAACTAAAATAGATTTATTTTTTAATTTTTCTAAATCTCCGACATCATTTGTGCCTTTTGTTTTATCAATATGTATCTCCCAAAATATAATTTTATTTTTATATTTATCTAAATCAAAATACGGCATTATCTTAAAACAGCCATTTAATATAAAAATAATATAATCGAACTGTTCAATATCAATTTGGCTAAAATCAACTTTAATAGTTCTATTTTTGCACCTACAATTATTAGCTTTGTATTGTTTTATATAACTTTCTTGTAATTTAACGTTTTCTTTTTTTATATATTCTTGCTTAATATTAAATTTGTCACCAAATAAAGTAATATATTTATTATATAATTCAATGAAGTTCTTATCTTCTAGTATATACTCAATCAAATATGGTTTAAATTTATAAATTCTACTATCACTTCCTTCTATTTTTACTGCATATTTTAAAATCGGTCCAATAGAAATATGAAATGCAAAATCTTTAAAAAATATTTTATGTTCTTCTATTACATTAAAAAAATAGTCTTCTAATTTTCTTTTTTTATTTAATAGTTGTATATATTTATAAAGAGAATAATTAAATATTAAATTTTGATATTGTAACGACTTTTCTATATCAACAATGTCTACTAAATTAAGTGTAGGAGGATTAAGTCTAAATATATCATCCTTTAAATAGCAATTCCAACCTGCTTGTTTTAATTTTATTGCAGTATTTTTATTTCTTGTTAAAACAATCGCACCGCTTCTTCCATATTTAGAAAACTGAATATTCTCTTTAAATATTTTATCTAACATTATCATAATAAACCTCATTAACTATACTTGAACGGCTACTTAACGAGCAGAAAATAGGATGTTGATTATATTCTATATATATTTTTACTAATTTTTTTGTAAAATTAATTACATCTTTCATTTCTGGAGCTTTTAAATTACTATAAGGAGTATTTTTCTTTGGCTGGAAAACTGAATAATCAGTAACAATTCCCTTCTCTGCAAATTTTTTACATTCGTTTATTAACTCGTCAAAATCTTGTAAGCCTAAAACAAAATTACTTCTTACATTTCCTTTTCCAAAAATATTCACTGCCTCATAGAGTTTGTTTACAAATTCTTCATAATTTATTTTTCCTGGACAAGTAGCTGTAAATAATTCCTTATTGGCAATTTCTAAATTATATTGAACTTGTTTTATTCCTAAACTTTTTAATTTTGTCAATGATTCTATTGAATCATGTGGACAAACATTTGCTATTGTATCAAATTCTTGCAAATCAAATTGTTTTGTTAAATTTTCTACAAATTCAAGAAGAAATCTCCAAACAGTTTCACAATCTGTTAAATTTCCAGCCATAATAAAAAGATGTTTATGCTTTAATTTTGTATTTTTTATTAATTTATTTAATGCTAAATTTGTATTTTTAAAAAACAATTCTTTCTGTGTATTCCACCATTCATCTACACTGTCATATTTATATAGATTATTCAAAGTTGGTTTACAGACTTTCTCTGAAACTTTTTTGGGATGCAAATCGCAAAATTTACATTGCTTACCGCAAATCCAATTATAACAACCTTCAAATAACAGTAAAGAAATTCTATCCATACCAACTACATCAACATAATCCTCTACAAGAAAATCATCATCTATTTTCTGCCCTAAAACATCATATTCTTTTATTAAACTAGCATTTAATTTTAATTTTTGGTTATCTTGATAAATTTCTAATTTATCATCTTGCCATCTTAACTCTACTGATGAGTTCGGATTATATCTACATTTTACTATTGATTCGTTTTTAGTATCATCAAGCAATATTTCAGAAGGGATAATCTCATTCCTAGACGAATAATCATATACTTCTTTTCCATCAGATATTGGCTTTTTAAAAATAGTTTTATTTTTAAATTTGACTTTTTTTATTACATCTGAAAATAATGATATTGGCTCAAATTTAACTCCTTCCTCTAATATTTTCATTTTAATTTTTGTTACTTCTGAGAATTTTCCCATTATATTCTCCTTTCGAATTATTCAATTTGCTCTTTTTATGTAATAGGAAATTTCTCATTTCCTATTACATAAAAAAGGCTATAATCGCCTTTGCCTTTAGGATTTCCTCCTTATAGTCGGAAACCTAAATCGGCACCAAGAAAGCGAACTTCGTTCGCACTGGCACTAATTAAATTTAGTGCCTTTTATTTTTCTTCTCTAAATGTTATAATTCCTTTATGGAATTTTTA
>CALXAB010000044.1 GCA_944386175.1 uncultured Clostridia bacterium | reverse complement strand
ATATAGATAAACAAGCAATCATTAGAGTGTGCCTTTTGCATGATATGGGAAATATGGTTAAAATACCAGAGGACTTTTCGAAAGATGAGAAATTTATAAAAATAAGAAAAGAATATTTTGATAAGTATGGAACAAATGACCATGAAATTAATTTAGAAATTGGAAAACAGGAAGGTTTAACTGAAAAAGAATTAACTATATTAGATGGAAAAAGGTCTAGAAAAAATGAAGAAACTTTAAAATCAAATTCTTATGAAAGAAAAATTTGTGCTTATTGTGACCAAAGAGTAGCACCAGATGGAGTTGTAAGTATAAAAGAAAGATTAGAAGATGCAAAAGTACGATATAAAAATAAACCATTATCAGTATGGTCTAATGAAGAAAAAGCAAATCATTTAATAGATTGTTCTTTAGGTATAGAAAAACAGATTATGGAGCATTGCAAATTAAATACAGAAGATATAAATGATGTAACTATTAAAGAATATATTGAAAAATTGAAAGAATATGAAATTTAAAAATTGAATGAAAGGAGTCGTCATTATGAATAACGAATTAGAGAAATATTTAGATTTTGCGAAAGATATTGCAAAACATGCAGGAGAAGTAATGAAAAAATACTTTAATCAGAATAATGGAGCAAGTTATAAAGGAGATAAAACAATTGTAACTCTTGCAGATACAGAAATAAATTCATATTTAATTAAAAAAGTTAAAGAAAAATATCCTTTACATTCAGTAGATGGAGAAGAAGAACAATTTGGAAAGAGTGATTATGTATGGGTATGTGATCCCGTTGATGGAACTGCAATGTATGCTAGACATATTCCAGTTGCAGTATTTTCACTAGCTTTAGTAATTAAAGGTCAATCTATGGTTGGAGTGGTATTAGACCCATTTACAAATAGTTTATATACTGCTATAAAAGGGAAAGGTGCATATAAAAATGGAGAAAAAATAACAGTAAATGATTATGCATTAGAAGATATGAAAACTGTATGCCACTATGACCTATGGGTAGGAGCAGATTATAATATATCTGAAGTATTACAAGAGTTAGAAACTAAAACATATTTTATTGGTTTAGGAAGTATTATTAGGGCTTGTATGTGTATTGCATCTGGTGACTTTAGTCTTGCAATTTTCCCAGGTACAAAACATAAAAATTGTGATATTGCAGCAGTAAAAGTTATAGTTGAAGAAGCGGGAGGAACAGTTACAGATTTATTTGGAAAAGAACAAAGATATGACGAGAGTATAAATGGTGCAGTTATTAGTAATGGAAAAGTACATAATGAAGTAATTGAAACAATAAAAAGATATTTAAAAGATAAAAAGTAGTTAAATTTATATAGGGTAATTACTAAAAAATTAGAAAGAATAATAAAATATGATTTTGAGGGAAAAATGATAGAAATTAAAAATTCATTATATAATTCTAAAGAAAGAAAAAAGCAGAATAAATTTAATAGGTATATACAATTAAAAGGAAAAATAAGACTAAAATTAAAAAAATTCTTTCCACTTAGTGAAAATGAAAAGATAATATATGAACATAAATATTATGAAAAAGAAATTTCAAAGCCTCTCGATGGAAGATATTTGGAATATAATAAGAGAATTCATTTATTATCAGTAATTCCAAAAAGCGAATTAAACAACTTCTATTTAAATTATATGAATTTAGTAAAAAAGAATCCTTCTAAAAATTCATTTTCTAGAAGAATAGTAGACGATAGAGTCAAAAATGCAATATTAAGTTTTAGAAATAGTTATGGAGGGTGGACAGTACTAAATGAAATTACTCTACAAAGTACAGATTTATCAAATATTGTAGATTATATTACTATGTATATGTTTAATTTGTCCGATGATTATGTAGGAATATCTTTTATTATTACATTAAATAGTAATTTTAACATTGAATTAAATAAAGCAATAATAGGAAACGTACAAAATGAAATTAATTATATAAAAATGTATGTAGGAAATAAAAAAAGAATAAGCTATAGTCAGCCGTCTAAAGAAATAATACGTAAAAATAAAATAGAAACAATATTATTAGAAGTAAAAATGAGAGTGTATGAGTTTTTAAGACAATATATTAATCTACCTATACTTAATGGTTATGCACCTATCTGTTTAGAAGAATACATCACAAATTATAAAAAGGGGGATAATGATTATTTTTTACGAAGTTATGATTTTTATTCTTTTTCATTTGACAGAGAATACAAAGAATTTCCTATAATTATAAATACTAAGGAAGAACAGCTATTTAAAAATATTGATATGTATTTTGAATGTGGCTATGAGAAAAAAATTAATAGAAGTGCTAGAATTTTAATTGAATATAATAATGAAGAAAAAGATAATTTTTTTGAATATCCAGATTTTATACCAATATATATGAATATTATTTATTTTTATTTTAATATTGAATATAATGAAATTTTAGCTAAAAAGCGTGACATTCTTAATTTAATTTTAAAAAATAAGAATGAAGATATTTATAGTAAGTATATAGAGATTAATAAAGAAATAAGTTATTATGAAGGAATTCTTAGTAGTATCAGCATAAAATACTATAATGATTTATATGTAAACAAAGATATAAAAAGTACATTTAATTACCAAAAAAGTAGATATAAATATTTATACAACAAAAATAAAAAAATTGATCAAGAATTTAATAATTATATTGCTACTAAAAGTTCTAAAGATTCATTGCATCTCTCTAAAGTTTCTATATGGATTGCTATAATATCACTAATAGTAACAATGTTATTTTCTATACTATCATATGTAGATTCCCAAAAAGAGGAAAATATACCTATAGTGATTTTTTCTGCAAAAAAATTAGATAAAACTTGTTGAAAAATCTAAAAAATTATGTTAAATTATAAATAACATTTGTAGCAAAAAATTGACAACTTGTACATACAATTCTTGCAATATATTGCTATAACTACATTTGAAACGGAAATAAGTAACTTTTTTGCGACAGTTTTTTCGAAAACGTCTCTCGCAAAGGAGCCATAAATAGTAGATAAAAAATTATCTACTATTTTTTTTGTAGAACTAAATTAGAAAATAATTGTATTTATAGAGATTTTATGATATAAATAAGAAAAAATGAAAACTACAATGTAACATTGAAGGTTTGAAAATATAGAGGCGGGAATATTAAGAATTTCGAAAGCTCATGAAAGAAGTTGTTTTATTTTATAGATAATTTTTTAAGGGTTTCATTTAAGTACAGAGAAAATCCATCAATAACTCAAAAAGAAATAGCAAAAGAATTACAAATGACAAGAGATGGAGTAAAATACAATATGAATGTTTTAAAAGAAATGAATATAATTTCTAGAGAAGGTTCTACCAAAAAGGGAAAATGGAAAATTTTAAAATAAATAATCTAATGAGGTAAATATGGATAAACAAGAATTATATGATATGTGCAAGAGTATCATAGATTTGAATAAACAAAGATATGTTATAATAAAAAATGAAATAGAAGATATTATAAGAAATAACATAAGTGATAATATGCAAATTGAAAGAAAATTAGATGAGATGTTAGATATATTATTATTTTATGAAACTGATGATACCTTACTAACATTTAGAAAACTTTGTAAGTATTACTTCGATATAAATCCACAAGCGACAGTAGATTATATTAATTATTATAGAGAGCAAAATGATCCAGAAGGTGTAAAGTTTGGTAATAAAATAGAAACGAAAGTTAAAGAAAAGTTATAGAAGATGCAATGAAATTGGAGGATAATTAATATGGAAAATATGATAAATGATACGTTTATTGATTTTTTAATAAAAGCAAAGAAATCAACTTATGCTAATAGTACAATAGAAAAAGCAGAGTCAAGCAGAGTAGGTTCATTAGACTATCATTATGAAGAAGAAATAGATAACAAAAAATACATATATCATGATACATATTTTGGTGGTACTAAATTTATAGGAGAAGAAGTTGTATATTATAACAGCAATAAACCTATATGGGGAATGAACTATTATGGAGTTACTTTTGATAATACACTTGGAGAGGAAGCAATGGACAATGCTTTAAGACCAGCACTTATGAAAGTTGGAGAAGATAAAAGTGTTATTCCTGTTAGAGGTATAAGTCAATTTGAGAATAATGGATATGTTTATACATTTAAAACTACAGGAACAATAGAAAATTTTGATGGAATAGAGCAAATATATAAAGATAATAAATTGATTTATGAACTTCATTGTTCAGGCGGATTGATAAAATAAAGAGAGATATATAAGGTTTAGAATTAATAAAAAATTAGAAAGAAAGGTAGATGGAAATTTTGAAATTAAAAGAACAAATCGAAAAATATATACCATATAATGAACAAGAAACAAGTGATAAAGAACTAATGCTTGAATATATAGATAAATTTGAAGACGTATTAACAAGAAAAAATAAAATGTGTCATTTCACAGCATCTAATTGGATAGTAAACAAAGATAGAACGAAAGTATTAATGATATATCATAATATTTATAAATCATGGGCATGGACAGGTGGACATGCCGATGGAGATAGTAACTTATTACATGTTGCAATAAAAGAAGCAGAAGAAGAAACAGGACTTAAAAACTTAAAATTATTAAGTGACGGAATATATGGATTACAAATACTTACAGTAGATAGTCATATTAAAAACGGAAAATTTGTATCATCACATTTACACTTAGATTGTTGTTTTTTATTAGAGGCAAATGAGAAAGAAAAATTAAGAATAAAAGAAGATGAAAATAGTGGTGTAAAATGGATTGAAATAGATAAAGTTACAGAACTTACTAATGAAGAAAAAATGAAACCAATATATGCAAAATTAAATTCTAAACTAAAAAACATAAAAACATATAGTTAATGTGAAAAGATAATCTTTTGAAGGAGCGCATAAATATGAATTATAAAGTAATATCTATGGATTTTGATGGAACATTATTAACAAGTAAAAAGAATGTTACAGATACAACCAAAAAAGTATTGCTAAAATACAAAAATGATAATTATATAATTATTGGGATAACTGCAAGAAATTTAGCTAGTGCAAGTGATGTTTGTGATATAAATATGTTTAATTATTTAATCTTAAATAATGGCTCATATATTTATGATGTTGAAGAAGGCAAAGCAACAAATATTAATAAGATTGATAAAAACATTGCAATAGATATAACAACTCATATTAATGATGAAGTAGAACAAATTGATTATTGTTCATTAAACAAATATTATATTTATAAAAATAAAATCAAGAAAAATAAAGAGTTTTTAGTTCAAATAAATAACATTGACGAAATTGATGAAACGATAGGAAGAATGAATATTTTTATTAAGGATAAAAATAGACTTATTAAAGCTAAAGAATATATAGAAAAAACATTTAATGATATAGATGTAATAGAAATGTCAGATACAGATAATAAAAACAATAGAGAATGGTTAGTGCTAAATAATAAAGGAACAAATAAGTTAGAAACACTAAAAATATTATGTAAAAAATTAGACATTCCTATTGATAAGGTTATATTCTTTGGAGATAGTACAAATGATTTATCAATAATTGGTCAAGTAGGAATAGGTATAGCAATGGGAAACGCTTTAGAAGAAGTAAAAAAACAATCAAAAGATATTACATTATCTAATGATAATGATGGAATAGCATATTATTTAGAAAAATATAAAAATAATCTTTAATTTTTGTTGCAACACTTAAAAAATTATGTTAAATTATAAACAACAGTTGTAGCAAAAAAATGCCAACTTCTGAGCACAATTCTTGAAATTCTTGCTATAACTACATTTGAAACAGAAATAAGAACCTGACCCACTAACAAAATCATAGATTTTGAGTGGGTACCCAGAACCTTGTTGCTTACGCAATAAGTAACTTTTTGCGATAGACTTTTCGAAAACGTCTCTCGCAAAGGAGCCAAAAAGCAAGCAACTTTCAAGAAATTGAGAGTTGTTATTTTTTATACAATATGAAAGTTACCATTTACTATTGTATAAAAAATGCTTCGCACAACGGATGACACAATTTTATATACGTAAAATTGGCGCAAGAACAAATTTACGGAAAGCCTAAGATGAATATTAAATGTTGTTAAATATTAAGGCTTTCCAATTTGTTCTGTTGTGAAACTGAAAAAGTAATGTTATAATAAAAATAGTTTTTTCAAAATTTTGTCAAAACAGATGATATAAAAAACGGAGGTTATAAAAATATGAAGATATTAAAACCACAAATAATATCATATGAGAAACTAAAAAAAGTAGAAGATTTATTAAAAGAACTTAAAGAAAACGAAAAAATAAATAACATAAATTTAGAAAATTACAAACAAAAAAATATACAACTTAAAGATATAACAATAGAAAAAGCCATAATTAAAAATACAGAAATAACAAATAGTAACTTAGAAAGAAATACATTTATTGACGTAGAATTTAAGAATTGTAATTTTTCAAACACATCATTTGAACAGAGTACTTTTATAAGATGTGAATTTAATAATTGTAAAATGACAGGAAATAATTTTATAGAAAATAGAATATATAATGTTAGTTTTATTGAAACAAATTTAAATTATGCAAATTTAGCAATGGCAAGTATTGAAAATGTATTATTTGAAAATACAGTTTTAAAAAATAGTAATTTTCAAGAAAATAATTTAAAAAATATTATCTTCAAAAATGCAGACTTAACGCAAGCACAGTTTTTTAAAACAAGTCTAAAAGATATAGATTTTTCCGAAAGTACAATTGATGGAATTACTGTATTAACTGAAGATATAAAGGGTGCAATAATAAATGAGTTTCAAGCAATAGAATTAATTAGTTTATTAGGGATAAAAATAAAATATTAAAAATTTTAAATTAATATAACCATAAAAAATTAATCATATAATTAATAACATGTGGTCAGTTATTGAAAGTAAAATAAAGAAGTAGTATAATATGCTAGACAAAAAGCACTAAATAAAAAAGTATAAGAAGGGAATGAGAAAAAATGAAAAACATTATACAAGTAACAGACTTAAAAGATATGTTAGAAAAAACAGGAAAACTATATGGAGATAGACCAGGGTATAAAATAAAATTAGAAGAGGGTAAATATAAAGAATATACTCACAAAGAAATAAGAGACATGATAAATTGTTTAGGAACAGCTCTAATTAGTTTAGGACTTAAGGGAAAAAGAATAGCTGTTATTGGAGAAAATAGATATGAGTGGGAACTTGCATATTTATCAATCGTATGTGGAACAGGAGTAGTAGTTCCATTAGACAGATCACTACCAGACAATGAATTAGAAGAATTAATAGAAAGATCAGATGTAGAAGCAATTTTTTATTCTAAAAAATATGAAGAAACAATAAAAAAGATAAGATTTAGTGAAAAGAATAAATTAAAACATTTGATATCAATGGATACAGATATACATGATGAAGGAATTTATTCAGAAAAAGAATTAATAGAAAAAGGAAAAAAATTATTAGAAGAAGGAAATAAAGAATTTTTAGAAGCAAAAATAAATCCAGAAGAAATGAATATAATGTTATTTACATCTGGAACAACATCAAAATCTAAAGTTGTAGCTTTATCACATAAGAATTTGGTATCAAATGTAATGGATTTTGCATCTGTACTTACAATAGATTCAAGTGATAGAATATTATCATTTTTACCATTACATCATGTTTTTGAATGTACAGTTGGAATGCTTTATTCTTTATACATAGGAGCACAAAGGTCTTTTTGTGAAGGTATAAGACATATTGTAGAAAACTTGAATGAATATAAAATAACTTTTGCTTCATTTGTACCAGCAATTTATGAGAGTATGTATAAAACAATTTTAAAAAATCTTGAAAAACAAGGAAAATTAGAAATTGTAAAGAAACTAATGGAAGAAAACAAACATAAATCTATGGCAGAAAAGAAAGAAATATTTAAAGATATTCATAATATATTTGGTGGAAATATAAAACTATTTGTTAGTGGTGCAGCTGCATTAGATAAAGAAGTAGAATATGCATTTAGAGATTGGGGAATTAATTTATGTCAAGGATATGGATTAACTGAAACATCTCCAGTAATAGGAGTAGAAACAGACGAAGAGTTCAGAGTAGGTTCAATAGGTAAGCCGCTTCCACATATTGAAGCAAGAATAGATGATCCAAATGAAGAAGGAATGGGAGAACTTACTGTAAAAGGACCAAATGTTATGCTTGGGTATTATGAAAATGAAGAAGCAACAAAAGAAGTAATGGGAGAAGACGGATGGTTTCATACAGGAGATTTAGCAAAAATTGATGAAGATGGTTATATATTTATCTGTGGAAGAAAGAAAAGTGTAATTGTTTTAAAAAATGGTAAAAATATATTTCCAGAAGAAATGGAAAGTTTAATAAATAAAATAGAATGTGTTAAAGAATCATTTATTTTTGGAAAACAACAATCAGATGATAAAGAAGATATAAAAATAAATGCTAAAATTATATTTGACAGAGAAATTATGAATGAAGCATATAAAGTAAAAACAGATGATGAGATTTATAAAGTTATATCAGATAAAATTAAAGAAATTAATAAGATTATGCCAAAATATAAAGCAATCAGAGGATTTATCATTTCAGAAGAACCATTAATAAAAACTACTACAAATAAAATAAAAAGACAAGCAAATTTAGAATTAATAGAAAATTAATATAATTTTTATAAAGATTTAAATATGTAATATTATAACAAAACAATCGAAAAAGTCATATTATATATAAGGGCTATAAAGCCTTTATGGAAGGAAAGTGAATAATATGGCAACAAATTTACCGCTAACAGGAAATTTTAATGTAACATGCGAATACAAAAGACAAGGAACAGAATGGATAGCAGGTTGGCATACAGGAATAGACATGACAGGAAGTGATACAATATATGGAACATGTGATGGAACAGTAACAAGGATCGGAACGAATGATAAAGATTACGGTAATTTTATAGTAGTAAAAGCACCAGATGGAAAATATCATTGGTTTTGTCATTTATCAAGAATTGATGTTGAAGTAAATCAAAATATAGATAGATTAACAAAATTAGGAGTTATGGGGGCAACAGGAAATGTAACAGGAAAACACTTACACTTTGAAATAAGAAATGCAAGTAACAAATATGCAGACAACTCTAATCCAGCAGATTATATGGGAATACCAAATAAAGTAGGAAGTTATAATAGTGAAAATTATCAAATTGATAGTACAAATAATAATACAGGAGAAATGAAAACTTTAGCAAAAAATACTAATTTAAGAAATGAGCCAACAACAAGTAGTAGTGAAAAAACATTATATATTCCTAATACAACACTTTATGTATTACAAGCAAGTGTTGCTCAAGCAGACGGATATACGTGGGATAAAGTTCGTATAAGAGTTAATGGAAAAGAAGGATATATGATAAATAAAAATTATAAATAGTTTAATAATATAGTAATAATTTATGTTATAAAAAAATCTATGTACAGCATGATATTATCTATTAGAAATAAATAATCCAGCTAAAATTAAATTTATAGCTGGATTATTTTGGAGTTTATATGACAGGACAGTTTTTTATGATTATACATTACTAGTTCCAATATCTTTATTCCAAAAATCAATTAAATACTGTTTTTCTGATTTAGGAACTAAATTCATACGAAAAGCACTAAAAGGTTTATCATAAGCATAAAGTAACTCTTGACCATCACCAGCACAAGCTAGCCAGCCAATATTTTTT
Organism: uncultured Clostridia bacterium; assembly: GCA_944386175.1. Lineage (GTDB taxonomy): Bacteria > Bacillota > Clostridia > TANB77 > CAG-508 > CAG-269. Next base: position 2,880 of record CALXAB010000044.1, on the reverse strand, counting down.
ATATAAGCTTGATAAACAATAGAATATTCAGAATACTCTTTCAAAGAAAAAGCAATAGAAGAAATACCATATAAATATTGAGAAGAAATATTTTCAGGAATTGGCTTATTAACATTTGCTGCAACAGCATTTTTATAATTTAAGCCACTACCACCAAATTGAATATATTTTTTTCCAGAAATAAAGCAAGAAGTATTAGAAGAATTATCCATCCACTCATTTCCAGAAGGATTATAGCCGTGATAATAAGGTGTTTCAGTATATTTACAACGACTTCTAGCACCATCACCCCAATGAGTATAAACAAAAGCTCTTCCTTGTAGTAAATACGGATTTAAAGAATTTTCGTAATTAAAAAATAAACTTTCAATCTTATAAATCGAATTTGACGAAATAATATTTTTACCAGAAATACTATTAGCAGGCACTAATTCTAATTTATTATGATTATAAAAAATACCATAATTTAATTTTATAAAATCAGCATTTTTTATATCAACATATACTATAGAAGAATTTTGAGCAAAATCAGTTACAGTAATTGGATAATAAATTGTATTACTAAACTCTTTAGACAATTCTAAATTATTATTTGAAATACTCCATCCACTTATTGGTCTAATAGATTCATCACAAGAAATTTTAGCTAAAGACTTACCATTAGATAAAAGATTTTCTTTAAAAATAGTAACAGGTGAGATATTATCAATTTTTATATTAGTATTAAAAGTTTCTTCTTTTGATTTTTGATTTGATTTATCTACAATAACACCTTCTGGAAAATATACTTTAAAAATACCATTTCCATTTATTCCTGATAAAGTAATTGTATAAATCATTTCATCATTAATATGTGATAATAAATTAATTTTTACAGAATTTGGGAAAATAATATTTTCATTTAATTTAAATTTTATATTATTTGAATTAAAATTATTAATAGAAATATTTTTCTCGGTAACTTTAAATTTTAATGTTATTACATGATTTTTATTTGCATAACTTTCATAATTTTTATTAGTATTTTCAATACTTATTAACTGAATTTTTGGAGGGCATCTATCAATATCAATTTTTGCAACTAGATTTTGTGAATCAATAACATATTTGGAAAAAACGCAATTTGAAAAAAATGACATAAAGACAATCAAAATGCCCATCAAAATAATAAAAATAAATTTTTTAGCTTTCAATAAAGACCTCCTTTTATAATATAATTAATTAAAATAAATGTTTAAATTTTAAATTTGACTTATTTAATTTTGATAATTGGATTAATAAAGAATAAAAAAATGAATAAAAATACAATTACATTATAGACGCATTTACATATTTTGTCAACCTAAAATATTTATTATAAGTTACAATCATGGATATATCGTACATAGTACACCAACATATATAGTATTTTTCGGTTCAATACATAATTCAAAAAATTCTAAATTAATTTTTTGGTTCCCTTTCACTTAGTCCGAGCTAAAGCTCGATGTGAACATTACCCCAAAAATTAATAAAGAATTTCTAAAATTATTCCTATCACATTCAAAATACTATATGTGTTGGTGTACTATGTACGATATATCTGTGATTGTAACATTATAATCTAATAGATTATAATATTTTCAAAAAAACTATTGGCAAGAATAGAGATTGATTATATAATCTAAATAAAAAATAGATAAATACAATCTGAGATATGGGAAGGATGATAAAATTGAATATAGAAAAAATAAAAAAAGCAAATACAAATATAATAGGAAAACAAATAGAATATTTTAAAGAAATAGACTCAACAAACATATATGCAGAAAAAATAGCAAATAATCCAAAAGAAAATGGAAAAATAATAATAGCAGAAATACAAACAAATGGGATAGGAACAAAAGGAAGAATATGGTACACAGGAACAGGAAAAAACATAGCAATGACAATAATATTAAAACCAAAATGTCAGTTAAAAAAATTAGAAGGAATAACAATAAAAATAGCAGAATGCATAAAAAAGGCAATTTACGAGTTATATAATATTGAGTTATCAATAAAAGAACCTAATGATTTGATATTAAACAATAAAAAAATATGTGGAATTTTAACAAAAACTAGTACAATAGGAGAAAAAATTAATAACCTAATTATAGGAATAGGCTTAAATGTTAATGAAGAAAATTTTAATAAAGATACAATAGAAATTGCAACATCTTTAAAAAAAGAATTTAAAAAAGAATTCTCAAGAGAAGATATAATAATAAAAATAATAGAAATATTAGAAAAAGAAATAAAAAAAGAAATAGAGATATAAAGTTCTATTTCTTTTTTTATTAAATATACATTAATTAGATAAAAAAAGAGAAAAGAGGAATTAAAGTTATGCAAGCATATAAAATGGAAGAAAATAAAACAATTATACAAATATTAAAAGGGATAGGAATATCACTTGTTACGACATTAATACTATTAGTTATATTTGCATTAATATTAACATATACACAAGTAGAAGAAAAAACAATAAATCCAGTAATAATTATTATAACAGCATTAAGTATATTAATAGGAAGTTCAATAGTAAATATAAAAATAAAAAAGAATGGACTAATAAATGGTGCAATAATAGGTGGAGCATATATGCTAATTATATATCTTATATCAAGTATCCTTAATTGGAAATTTGGATTAACAGCACAAAGTATTATAATGATAACAGTAGGTATGTTTTTTGGGATACTGGGAGGAATATTAGGAGTTAATAACAGAAAGTAGGAGGGAATTTTTTCAATTCCTTTCTGAAAGTTAGTATAAACTTTTGGTAGGGAAATTTTAGAAAAAAATTGAATAAGAGATACCAATTTGATAGAATGTTTTTATCCAGAAAATCATTCAAAT
>CALXAB010000043.1 GCA_944386175.1 uncultured Clostridia bacterium | reverse complement strand
TTAATTTAATAAATGTAAAAAAATTGATTATAAAATTAATAGGATGTGCCAAAATAGCCCGTCCCCTTTGGCAATTTTCGGGATTGAAGGAACGTCCCCTAGTTGTCAAAATAGCCCGTCCCCTTTGGCACTACATAATATCTTTTTTATTATTATATACTTTGTTTAATAACTCATCTGGATAATGTTCATCTAAAAATACATCTACTGAATTTTTGGCTGGTATATTATTTCTTCTTTCTTGTTGTCTTGTTGCTGCCATACATGATATTGCAATATCAAATGTCATAAATAATATAAAAAATACTGTAAATATTCGTACTCCTTTTTTATATATAAGATAATCTATTTTTTCTAACCATGGATATATTATTTTTAAAAATGCTACTGCTATAATTCCCCAATATACACAATATAATAAACAAATCCTTCCATTTAGATTCAAGAAAAATTTACTATAGTCCCATGATATTGTGCCAAATAATATCTCTTGAAAAAATGAACATAAATATTCTAGTATTCCTCCCATTGCCATTCCATAAAAAAATGCTTGCTTTGGTTCTTTTACTTTAGATATTAACATATAGTATGCAACTGCTCCTATTCCATAAACTTGTACAAATGGTCCATATATTAGTCCTTGTCTTATTTGAAGTGTTCTCGTATATACTAATGTATATATCATTTCTGCAAAAAATCCGAATACACTTCCTATTATGAATATCCAGAATATTCTGATTATAAAATTAATTATTTTTTTATCTTTTATTTCCTTTTTTTCCATATTCTTCCCCATTTTGCTTTATAACCATATTATATATTATTAATGTTAAAATGAAAAGATTTATTTACTTTTTTTAGTATTATTAAGAAAATCTTTATAATTTTATTTTAGAACAATAGCGGGCTTTTTTAACATTTCTCTGTTTATAACATTTCAGAGCCCGCGTCATTGTTCGTGCGCCAAATTTTACTTTAGTAAAATTTGGGTGCATTTATTAAAGCGAAGCGACGTTCTTGAATAGGGAAAACCCGATTTTTCCTATTCAAGAACAATAGTGGGCTTTTTTAAACATTTTCTCTGTTTATGACATTTTAAAGTCCGCGTTATTGTTCGCGTACCAAATACTATTTATTTATAATGTCTTTTATTACTTCTCCTGCTATTATTACCCCCATTGCAGAAGGTACAAATGATATACTTCCTATTATATTATTGGAATTAGTAATTGCTTTTTCTTTTGAATAAACTACTTTTAATTTTTTTATATTTCTTTTTTTTAGTTCTTTTCTTAATATTTTAGCTATTGGGCATTCTGATGTTTTATATATATCTGATACCTCAAATTTTGTAGGATCTAATTTATTTCCTGCTCCCATTGCTGATATTATCGGTACTCCTATTTGATTAGCTTTTTCTACTAATTTTATTTTTGTTTTTATTGTATCTACTGCGTCCACTACATATGTAAAATCTTCTTTTATTAAGTTTTCTTCCTGTTCTTCTTTCATATATGTTTCAACTTTTATATCAGGATTTATTTCTTTGATTCTGCTTTTCATAACATCAACTTTATTTTTTCCTACTGTTTTTGTAGTTGCATGTATTTGCCTATTTATATTACTTTTAGAGATTATATCATTATCTACTAAAACTATGTTTCCTATTCCCGCTCTTGCCAATAGCTCTGTAGTATATGAACCTACTCCTCCAATTCCATAAATTATTACTTTTGCCTTTTCTAATTTTTCAATTCCTTGTTTTCCTATTAGTATTTCTGTTCTTGAGTTCCATTTTTCTTCCATTATTTTATCCTTGTATAATATATTTAGGTTTTTTAAAGGTTACCTATAAACCTTATTAGTCAATTATATCTTTCTATGATATGATTACTATATTAATGCTGTAGACTCCTTTTTATCCTTGTGGCTTTGACTGCTTTTGGAAGAATATTGCCACAGTTTTTTGAAGATACACTTCTCTAACTACATACATTATATTTATTTCAATTAGTATTATTTATTTTACTTTTTATTTTTATTAATTCATAAATTTTACTTTACTTCTATTAACTCATATTCATCATTACCTAACCCAATTTTTACTCCATGTTCTATTTGGCTTTCCCAGTTAGTTTCTGGATGATTTATATGAAAATTGTCTTTTTCGTCTATATGTTGTTTTATATGTTCTCCTAATCTACTATCATCAAATGCTTTTTGACTATTTACTAAATCTGCACATGCTTTGTCAAGTGCTACTGGGTCAAATGATGCAAGCATTCCTATATTTGGTACAATTGGTGCGTCATTTTCCGCATGACAATCACAGTTTGGTGATACATCACATATTAAACTAATGTGAAAATTTGGTTTATCTTTTATTACTGCTAGTGCATATTCAGCCATCTTTTTGTTTAATATATCTCCGTTTTCATCATTTGGAGATTTTATTGCGTCAAAATTGCATATTCCAATACATCTTCCACAACCTACGCACTTATTGTGGTCAATTATTGCCTTTCCATCTTCTCCATATGAAATAGCTCCATGTGCACATATCTTTTTACATTGTTTACATTTTCTACATTTTTCTAAAATGATTTCTGGTTTACCACTACTGTGCATTTCCATTTTTCCTGCTCTTGAACCACAACCCATACCAATATTTTTGATAGCTCCTCCAAATCCTGTCATTTCATGACCTTTGAAGTGATTTAAAGAAATAAATATATCTGCATCCATTATAGCTCTACCTATTTTAGCTTTTTTTATGTATTCTTGATTTATTTCTACATATTCTTCATCAGTACCTTTTAATCCATCTGCTATTATTACATGACAACCTGTTGAAAATGGTGTAAATCCATTTAAGTATGCACTATCTATATGGTCAAGTGCATTCTTTCTTCCTCCAACATACAAAGTATTGCAATCAGTCAAAAATGGCTTACCACCTAATTCTTTTACAACATCTGCTATGACTTTAGAATAATTTGGTCTTAAATATGCTAAGTTTCCTGGTTCTCCAAAGTGTATTTTTATTGCTACATATTTATTTTCAAAGTCTATATTTCCTATTCCTGCCTTTTTTATTAATTTTTCTAACTTTTGTAATAGATTATATCCTGGTCTTGCTCTAAAATTTGTAAAATATACTTGTGATTTTTCCATTTTTATCAATCCTCTTTTCTTCTTTTATTCAAATAGTAAATTCTATTTTGAACTGGTTATTTTTTGTTTTTAATCTTTTTTACTTCTATATTTTATTATATTATGTTTATAATATCAAGGTTTTTTCTGATTTTTGGATAGCATAAATAACATTTTTCATTGATTATTTAATTATTTTATTGTATATTATTCATATAGGTGGAGGTATTTATGCTTAGAATTAATAATATTAAAATTAGAACTAATATTTCTAATGAAAAAATTTTTGAAATAGCAATTAAAAAACATAAAATTAATCCAAATGATATATTAGAATGGCATATTTCTAAAAAATCAATAGATGCAAGAGACAAAAATGATGTTCACTACATTTATTGTATTGATATACAAGTAAAAAATGAAAAAAAATATAGACATTTAGATAAAGTAAAAAAAGTTGAGTTTTCTAATCTTAATTTAAATAAATCAAAATTAGATTTACTTAATTCTGCTTCAATAATTAAAGATATTCAAATTAGAAATTTACAATCAAAGAATTTAGATAATAAAAAAATTGTAATTGTTGGAGCTGGTCCTGCTGGCTTATTTTCTGCCCTAACTTTAGTTAATAATGGGTTTAGGCCTATAATTATAGAACAAGGTAAGTCTGTTGAGCAAAGAAAAAAAGATATAGAATTTTTCCAAAAAACTGGTATTTTAAATACTAGTTCTAATGTTCAATTTGGAGAAGGTGGAGCTGGTACTTTTTCTGATGGTAAACTTACAACTGGAATTAATAGTCCTTTTTGTAGAATTGTTTTAGAAGAATTTGTCAAGTTTGGTGCTCCTGAAGAGATTTTATATTTGTCTAAACCTCATATTGGTACAGATAATTTGATTACTATTATTAAAAATATGAGAGAGTATATTATTTCTAAAGGTGGTTCATTTTTGTTTAATACTAAAGTTATAGATTTTGATATAAAAGATAATACGATAAAAGGTGTGTTAGTTAAAAACATAGCTTCTCCTCTTTATAGCAATAATAATATTAATGATAATAGCAGCTCTAAAAATATATCTGAAAATTTTATTGAGGCAGATGTTGTTGTTTTAGCTATTGGACATAGCTCTAGAGATACTTTTAAAAAAATCTATGAAAAAGGTTTTGACATTGAAAAAAAGAATTTTTCTGTTGGTGTTAGAATTGAACATTTGCAAGAAGATATTAATAAAGCTCAATATGGCACTATTACTAAATTAAAATTACCACCAGCTGAATATAAGTTAGCTTATCATTCATCTAGTGGTCGTTCTTGCTATACTTTTTGTATGTGTCCACGGTGGATATGTTATGGCTTCTTCTAGTGATAAAAATACAATTGTTACAAATGGAATGAGTAATTTTTTAAGAGATAATATAAATGCAAATTCTGCTTTACTTGTTAATATTACACCTGATGATTTTAAAGATTCTTCTCCTTTGGCTGGAATGTATTTTCAACAAAATTTAGAAGAAAAAGCTTTCATCCTAGGTGGTTCAAATTATTATGCTCCTATACAAAGAGTTCAAGATTTTTTGGAAAACAAAAAGTCAACTTTTATTGGTAATGTAAAACCTACTTATTTACCTGGTGTTACTTTATCTAATTTAAATGATATCTTACCTGATTTTGTTTCTACAACTTTAAAAGAGGGTATTATATATTTTAATTCTAAATTAAGTGGTTTTGCTAATCCTGATAGTTTGCTAACTGGTGTGGAAACTAGAAGTTCATCTCCTATAAGGATTATAAGAAATTCTTTATTACAGTCTAATATTGAAAATGTTTATCCTTGTGGTGAAGGTGCTGGATATGCTGGTGGTATCATGTCTGCTAGTGTTGATGGTATAAAATGTGCTTTACAAATAATTAATAAATTTATTTAGAATTTTCGATATATTTTTCAAAGTTCTTCTTATCTATGGGCTTTGAAAAATAATATCCCTGAAACATATCACATCCGATATTTTTTAAATAATTTATCTGATTTCTATTCTCCACACCTTCTGCTACTGTGGTTAAATTTAGTTTTTTGGCTATATATACAATATATTCAATTATATTTTTATTTGTATCATTAAAATCTATTTTATCTACAAAAATTTTGTCTATTTTTAGTGTATCTATTGGCATATTTTGTAGCATTGCTAATGTTGATGTTCCTGTTCCAAAATCGTCTAACGAAAGTCTAAATCCATATCTTTTTATATTATTCATGACTTTTATAACATCTATTTGTTTATTTAGTGTTGCACTTTCTGTTATTTCTAATTCTATTTCTTTTGGTTCTATATTATATTTTTTTGCTATATTTACGAATTCTTTTATAAATTCTTCTTCATAAAAATGTTCTTTTGATATATTTATTGATATCATTGGAACTTTAATATCTTCGTTTATGTTATTTATACTATTATTGTTATTTTCATTATCATTCTTATTAGAATCTCTAATTGTTTTTTCATATTTTTGTTTCCAAAATCGTAAATCTTTACATACTTTTTCAAAAATATATTTATCTAATTTTATTATAAATCTATTTTTTTCAAATATTGGTATAAATTCATTTGGTGGTATCATTTTTCCATCTCGTATCCATCTTACCAATGCTTCTGCCTGTGTCATTTTATTGCTCTTGCTTGATATTTTTGGCTGATAATATATCACAAATTCTTCTTTTTCTAATGCTTGTTGCATTATATTTTCTATTTCGTTTTCTTTTTCTAATTGTAGTTCTATTTTTTCATTATATATATAATGTTGTTTTTCTGAATTTCCTTTTACCTTATCATGTGCTATTAATGCTTTGTCAAAACTTTCTAATAAATTGTATTTATTATCAATTATTTTATATATTCCTAAATAAATTAGTATATTGTATTCTACATTATTTATAATTATTTTTGATATGTTTTGACATATACTACTTACTTGTTGTTCTATATCTTCTATTTCATATACTATTACCCCATATATATCATTTGAAACTCTACAAATGATTGAGTTTTCTTTTAGTATCTCTTTTAGCTTTTTTCCTACTTCTTCTAGCAATTTATCTCCTAATTTGTGTCCATGTTTTTTATTAAATGATTTAAATTTATCTATGTCAAGTGCTATTACATATTTATTTTTAATTTTATTATTTATTAGTATTTTTTCTCCTTGTTGATTAAAATAGTTATGATTTCCTAATTTTGTTATTGGATCTATATATGCTAAATTATATAAACTTTTTTCTTTCTTTTCTTCTGATTTTAATATATATATTGAAACTACCGATATTATTGATATTATTAATATTGATATTATAAACATTATAATTATTACTTGATTTAATTCTTCTGCTACTGCACTACCTTTTGTTATGATTATTAAATACCAATCATTTATATTTAATTTTTGATATGTTACAAAATATTTTTTTATGCCATTGTATAATATGTCTTGGCCATCTTCATTGTTTTGTATATTTTGTTTAATATTTTCTAATATATTTTTACTTGTTTTTTTATTATCTATTGTATTTGTTATATTTTCATAAATATTTATTTCATTCTCATTTTTATTTGATTTTGCTATTATTTGTCCTTCTTTTGTTATTATATATTCATTTCCATTACCACTATATATTGATTGTATAAATATTTCTTCATATTTATTGGTTTCTATAACAAGTAATATAACTACATTTTCATTTCCTAGTTTTGTTTTTTTACTATATATATTTATTTTTTTATTATCAATTTTACTTTGCCTTGTTTGTGATATTTTTACATCATTATTGCTAAAAAAATCTTCTTTTTCTTCTGATAAATCCACAACTTGTCCATCATTTGTGGATGTTTGCCCTGTTTCATACATAATTGCTATTCTCGAAAATTGACTATTTCCAGAGTTCCTATTATATATCTCAAATACTTGCTCTGGTTTTTCTAATTTATTATTTTCTGTCTCGTTTACTATCGTTTCTAAAATTCTTATATGTTCATTTATATTGTTTTGTATTTTTGCTACATCTTGTTTTGTTAGTTCTTTTAGGCTGTTTAATGTGCTTTTATTTGTAAGTTTTTGTACTTTGTTTATATATAATATTAAACTTATTGTAATAATAACTATTAATATTATTATTACAATAAGATATATTTTGTATTTCTTGTTCATTTTTATCACATTCCTTTTTTAATGTGCAAAACTAGTTGGAAAAATTTTACTAGCTATTATCTTGATTTAAAATGAATTCTTCCAAACTTTCTAATAGATAGTCTACATCTTCTTTTGAGTTATCTTCTCCAAATGTAAATCTAATTGTCCCTTGTGCTAACTCTTTTTCCAATCCTATTGATGTTAATACATGTGAAGGATTACTATTTCCTGCTGAACAAGCACTTCCACTAGATACACATATTCCTTTACTATCTAGTTTAAATAATAATTCTTGACTATTTGTATTTTTGAAAGAAAAATTTGCATTTCCTGGTAGTCTTTTTTCTCTTGAACCATTTAGCTTTACATTTGGTATTTTTTCTTCAACTTGATTGATAAAATAATCTCTTAGTTCTCGTAATTTTGTTATATGGCTATCCATCTGTTTTTTAGCTATTTCACATGATTTACCTAGTCCTACAATTCCTGCTACATTTTCTGTACCGCTTCTTTTTCCTTTTTCTTGTCCTCCTCCATTTATTATGCTATCAAATTCAATACCTTTTTTTACATATAAAGCACCTACTCCTTTAGGTCCATTTATTTTATGTGCTGATAATGATAGCATATCTATTCCCATACTTTTTACATCTATTGGTATATTTCCACAAGCTTGAACTGCGTCTGTGTGAAATATTATATTATATTTTTTGGCTATTTTTGATATTTCTTCTATTGGCTGTATTGTCCCTATTTCATTATTTGCAAACATTATACTAATTAAAATAGTTTGATTAGTTATTTCTTTTATTAACTCATTTATATCTACTATTCCACTTTTGTCCACATTTATATAACTTATTTTATATCCTTGTTTTTCTAAAGCTTTACAAGAATTTAAAATTGCTGGATGTTCTATTTTTGATGTGATTATATGATTTCCTTTTTCTTTATTTGCATATGCTATACCTTTTAAAGTTATATTATCACTTTCAGAACCTGAAGCCGTGAAATATATTTCATTAGTTTCACAATTTATTAATTCTGCTACTTGTCTTCTTGCTTTTTCTATTGCCCTTTTATTATATCTTCCAATTGAATATAATGATGATGGGTTTCCATATTGTATTGAAAAATATGGTATCATCTCATTTAAAACCTCTTCTTTTACTCTTGTTGTAGCTGCATTATCAAAATATTTTATATCCATAAACTCACCCCTACATATACTTTTTATATGTCTATTTTATATTTTATGAATTTAATTTATATTTGCTATTAAAATCTAGCTATCCCATAATAAATTTTGGGCTAAAGTATTACTAAATTAATTTTTTATATTAATTTTATAAATTTAACATCTTTTTTATTTTTTCCATATTTTCTATTGTTACTTTATATCCATATTTATAACAACTATCCAATTTTTCTACATCAAAAAGTCCTGTTCCATCTGTTGGTATTGTTAATATAAAATCACTTTTTTCTAAGCTTTCTTCTGAAATTTTATTACCCATTATATCAAGTGTTCTCATTATTATATCCATTGCACTACTTTTTTCGTCTACATCATCTGATTTGAAATTTACAGCTATTACCTTATCTGCGCCTTGCTTTTTTACTTCTATTACTGGTACATTATCTAATACTCCTCCATCTAAAAAATTATATTTTTCAAAACTGCATGGACAAAAAACGCCTGGAAAACTACTTGTTGCTCTTATTGCTCTTCCAACTGGTACATCAATAATATATTTACTCTTATTTTTTATTCCTTTTGGAATATTATTAGTGAATATATATTCCTTTCCATCTGATACATTGACAGTTGGAATTACTACTGGTAATTTTTTTATATCTTTTATTTTTATTATTCCTCTTTTTTTCCCTAATGTTTCATATGCTTTTTCAAGACTTTCGCCAGTTTTTAGTCCTGACATGTTTATCTTTTTATTCATCATAAAATTTGCTACACTGGATACTATTGTATTTAAATTAATTTCTACTATTTCTTTAGCATATCTTTTAAATAATATGTAAATATAGTATGGAGAATATCCCATTGCATAAAGTGATGATATTATTCCTCCTGAACTTGTTCCTCCTATTATATCTATTTTTATATTGTTCTCTTCTAATGCTTTTAGTACTCCTGCATGTGCGATTCCTCTTATTCCTCCTCCTGATAGAGCTAAACCTATTTTCAATTTTTCACCTTCTTTTTGATAAGTTTTATCTTTATTAGTATAGTATTTTTTTGTTTTAATATTGTTATTTTTATTATATTATTTGCTATTTTATATAGTCTTAAACAAAAAAGTTGAAAAATTAACTAATTCATGTTATTATAGTTACATAATCAAATTAATCTGCTAATAAGCAGGTTTTGAATATAGTAACTTTAACAATAATTATTGTAAGGAGGACAAATATGACATATACAATTTATGATGATGAAATATGGCAACGGATTATTGAAAAGCATAATTTAAAAGATTTAGCTATTGAGTTAGATGTTTATCAAAATCCACAAAAGGCTAAGGAAATGGTAAAATCTTTTGAACGTAACTTTGGGGATGAAAAACTTTCTAAAATGCAAAGAACTTTTTACATAAGCTTAATGTCAATTGAATTTGTTGAACAAAATCTGTTGGATATGCTTGTTTCTACAGGCTCTCAACATTATTCAGTAGGTGCAGGAGATTATGTTAAATCCTCTATGCATTTAGTATTAGTAACTTTTGAAGATTCTTTTAATGACTTTTTGGAGGAATGTAAAAAAAGATACAAACAAATTGATAATATAAAATTTTCAGAAGCATATGAAATCTTTTTGTATGTTATAAAATTGAAACTTAAATATCAAATTCCATATACCCGATTGTTTGTCAGAAAATTTTTAAGCTTATCTCCTGAATCTTTCAAGAAAGAAGATTCAATAGAAATAAAAGAATATTTTTTGGAACATAATCCAAAAATGTTGCCAGAAATTCAAGATGAATTATAGTCTAAAAAAGACCTGTTGAACTATACTTTAAAGTAAAGTTCAATGGTCTTTTTTATTATTTTATATTATTGTAATAATTATACTTTATCTGTATAATATATTTCTCCTACACCATATGTTACTTTATAATACTTTCCTATAAATGATGGTACTATTGTACTATTTAATTCATATGTTGGTTCTATCACTATTTCCCCATTTTGGTTAATAGCTCCCCATTTTCCATCTTTTTGTATTGCTGAAAAACCATACTCATTAAATTCTGTTACTTTATCATATTGATAGTCAACTTTTACATTTCCTAATTTATCAATAAATCCCCATTTTCCATTTTCCATTTTACTAAATAAAGTATTATTTGGGAAAATATCTGTATTTTTTAATTCTTGTCCATTATTATCAAAATATTTTGTTTCTGTATCATTATATATTTTAATATATTCTTTATTTGATTCTACTATTGCATTTTGCATATTACATAATTGTTCTAAATTTTTCGAATATATCTCTATAATGTTTTCATTTGCCACAGTTGCTTGTATTATATCTTTACTATAGACGTTTTCTATCGAGTCATATTTTAACTCTAACTTTGGATTCTCTTTATCGTCAATTATTCCAAGTTTTCCATTTTCTGTACTTACTATGAAATAATTATCTGATAAATATTTTATATAATTATATTTTTGTTCAATTATTTGATTGTTTTCTTTATCTACTACTCCATATTTTGTACCATTTGAACTATCTATTTTTATTCTATAATTTTCACTATTTGTATTTAAAATTTGTATATTAGCACTTATATCTTGTTCTTCACCTACTGCATTAAATACTTTTTCCCCATCTTCTCCTTGTGCATATATATATATTCCTGTAGTATCTATTTGTGAATATTCAATCGGGATTATTTCTGTTCCATTTATATCTCTTACTCCATATTTTTTACTTCTCTCTACTATGAAAATATTATTAACTTCATTGTAAATTATAGATTGATACTCATTTTGAATTATATTTTCTTCATTTTTATTTACTCCATATTGTCCATTTTTTGCACATAAAATATATATGTCTTGTGAATTTTCTATATCATTTATTCTTGATAATTCGTTATATTCTGTCTCTAAAATTTTTTGGCCATCTTTATTTATATAACCATATCTATATCCTTCATTTGTTGTTAAAGAAACTATATATCCATCATCTTTGTATGAATTTTCATCAGTATAGTATTTATCTACTGCTATTTGGTCATATTCTGTTGGTATTATAAGATACCCATTTATATTCATAACTCCATATTTTCCATCTTTTTTAACTAATAGTTCGCCTTCTTTATACCCTAAACTATCAATCTCGTCATATTCTGGTTTTGTAATTTCTTTTCCTTCAAAATTTATTATTCCATATTTATTATCTTTTTTATATTTTAATATACTTTTTTCATACATTAAATCACTTTGAATATTTTTTAATTTTATTGGTTCTACTTGTTCATATTCAGTCATCAATTCTTCTTTATTATTGTTTAATATTTTTATATTATTTTCACTTTCTTTACAGACAAATATTGCTTTTTCTGGGTTTGGAATTTTTACTTCTTCATAAATTGGATCTATTAAAATGTTTCCTTGTGTGTCTATTACTCCATATTTATTTTCTTTTTTTAATACAAAATAGTTGTATTTTTCTATTTTTGCTATTTCATATGTCTTTTTACTTTCAATTGTGTTTTTTACTAGAAAAAATGCTACTAGTGATATTATAATTAATATTATTATTGATATTATTACTATATATCTTTTCTTCATTTATTTACCTTCTTTCACTCTTCAACAATATTTTCTGTATTATTTTTACATGCTTTTACTTTTAATATTCTTTTGTCTTCTGATTCTTCTATTTTATATGTTACTTTTTCTGTATCTATAATTGGTGTTTCTTCGTCTTCTGGAATTCTTCCTAATTTTTCTTGTAAAAATCCTGATATTGTATCATAATCTCCATCTGGAATTTTTGCGTCTAATAACTTATTTACATCATATATTGTCATACTACCACTTAAAATATATGTGTTTTCATCTATTTTTTCATATTCTAATTCTTCTTTGTCATATTCGTCATATATATCTCCTACAAGTTCTTCTAGTATGTCTTCCATTGTTATCATTCCTGCTGTTCCGCCATATTCATCTAGGATTATAGCTAATTGTTTTTTGTTTTTTTGCAATTCTTTAAATACTTCATTTATTAACCTATTTTGAGATACAAAATATGCTTCCTTTACAATATTTTTTACTTTAAATGATTTTTTATTTATATTTTTCAATATGTCTTTTACATATATAATTCCTTTTATTTCATCTATTGTCTCATCATATACTGGAATTCTACTATATCTGTATTCTTCTTGTGAAAGTTCTTCTATTAGTTCTTCTTTGCTTATATTTATATCTACTGCAAATATATCTTTTCTGTGTGTCATTATTTCTGATACTGTTATATCATTTAATTCAAAAACATTATTTATTAATTCTTTTTCTTCTTCTTTTATTGTTCCTTTTTCTTCTCCTTGATCTATCATCATTTTTATTTCTTCTTCTGTTATTGTTTCTTCTTCATTCTCACTTACACCAAATATTTTGGATATTCCATTTGTTACCCATGTTAATAATTTTACAAATGGTGCTGTTACTATTGATATTCCTCTAATTATTCCTATTGTTGCAAACGATATTTTTTCATAATTTTTCATCGCTAATCTTTTTGGTACTAATTCTCCAAAAACTAATGTAAAGAATGATAATATTATTGTAATTATTATTATTGATATACTTTTCCATACTCCTATACTAATTGCTGGTATTAGGTTATTTAATGTTGGCGCTAATATATCTGCAAATGTATCTGATGCAAATGCACTTGATAAAAATCCTGCTAATGTTATTCCTATTTGTATTGTTGCTAAAAATTTACTTGGTGTTTTTAACATTTTTTGTATTTGTTTTGCTTTTTTGTTTCCTTCTTTTGCTTGTTTTTCTATTTTTGCGTCATTTAACGATATATATGCTATTTCACTCGCTGCAAAAAATGCATTAAGTGCTATTAATATTATTAAGATTATTATTTGTGATAACATTTTTATTTTCTCCTTCTTTTATTTTTGTTCTTTATGTTTTATATTATACTTGTTTATATATTTTTTTTCAAGTTTTATTAATAAAATTTCTTATATGTAACAACACGTATATTGTAAAAGTAAAATCAAGTTTTAATATTAAATAATATATTTAACTATTACACTACTCTAAATGTAAAAC
>CALXAB010000042.1 GCA_944386175.1 uncultured Clostridia bacterium | reverse complement strand
GCTTCAGGAACATAACCACATTCAGGAAGCCAAATTCCACGAGGTTTTCTTCCAAAATATCTTTCATATGTTTGAACACCAACCGCTATTTGAGCCTTAACAGTTTTCTCATTTACATATAAAATTGGGAAATAACCATGTGTTGCACCACATGTAATTATTTCAAGAACACCTATATCTTGAAAATGCTTAAAAGCATTAATTAAATTACATTTATAAATATCTTTAAATAAACGTAAATCATTCGAATATCTATCATAATAATATTTAGATAATTTATTTAAACGTTCATCTCCAGCAGTTCTCTTTATTTCTTTTTTTGATAGCTCTATTAATTTTTTTAGATATTTTATATATTTTCTTTGCAATAATTTATTATCAAGCATAGAAAGAAGAGGTGGAGTCATTGACATTGTAATCCTAAAATTTACACCTTCATCTACTAACTTTTGAAAATTAGTCAAAAGAGGGATATATGTTTCTGATATAGCTTCATATAACCAAGATTCCTCTAAATAGTCATCACTTTCAGGATGATGGATAAATGGAAGATGTGCATGTAATACAAAACTAACATAGCCTTTTTTTGAATTCATTTTAAATTTCATCCTTTCTTGCCTTACTAAGAAGTAACAAATAGTTATGAAAAATAAATTTTTCAAACTAAGTATCTTTAGTAATTTCAACATTATAAAAATTACCAATTTTGGACGCATCCCCAAAATGGTAATTTTATCTTCCAGAAGTTGGATTCCCAGAAGATGGATTTGATAAATTATAAAATTCTTCTATATTTTCATTTTGATAAATAGCTTTATATAAATCATAAATATTATATATTTTTCCAACATTTTTTATAAATGAAATATCTGAAATTTGTTTTGAATAAGTATTTCCAGATTTTACATTTCTAAAATAAATAACTTTTTGCAAACGAGTTTTATCAAATAAAATTCTATCATTAGGAGATTCTATTTCATTTGAACTAGAAATATAAATATAATTTTTAGCTAATTTTTCTGTTTTTATGTTAGGACGTCTGCCTAATTCAATTCTATAATTACATTTACTATCAGCAACACTTAGATACCAACTATTTGCAAAATCATTAATTTCAACCTCAAAACTATAGTTCAAAGTATCATTGTGAACTATCAAAACAGGTCTTGTAGTTTCAAAGAAATTTTCGCCATATTCTTTTTTATAATTTTCTCTATCTTCATCAGAAATATCCCAATAAATAAATAAATTTGTAGGAGTTTGAGCCAAAATTTTAACAACAGTTTGATTATATCTATATGGTAAATCATAATATTCTACAACTTCTGTTTTTTTGACTCTTTTCTGTGTTTGTTTTTTATCAGTAACATTTCTAGTTTTTGATGTTTTTTTTGTGGTAGAATTTTTTTTAGGTTTATCTAAATTAGCAACACTTTGACTTTTAGATTTTGATGTTCTTGAAGTAGAAACTTTTTTAGAAGTCGAAGTTTCTTTTTTAATTTTTGAATCCTTAGATGTAGGAGTTTTTTTAATAGTTGTAGATTTAGAAGATGTATTAGTTACTACATTTTTATTAACTCTTTTTGTCTTGGAAATATTATCAGTTTTTGAATTTTTTAAAGTTTTAGACTTTGATTCATTTTCTGATTCTTTAATATTTTTTTCTTCATTTTTTGCAATTTCTTGATCTTTTGTTTTTCTTGGCATTCTCAATCCTCCTATGTAATCTCATAATTTTAATATATATTATACCAAAAGTAAAATAAATTCAAGTAAAAATGTAAATTTTTTATATTTATTAATTACTATTTCTAATATATTTGTGAATTATAACATTTAATAATGTATTATATAGTTGTTTTTTTATTTATTGAAAAAATAATAATATTTAAGAAATAGAAAATTGAAAAGTTTAACATAAAAATTTAAAATATAATTGAGAAAAAATTAATGTTGTGCTAGAATATATTCAAAGTTGAAAATTATAACTATTTTTTCAATCAGATTTATGAATTGGAAAGGAATAAGACAAAAAATGGAAAAAATTTTAATAGACAAAAATAGTTCTAATAAGAAAATAATTAATACGGAATTATTAAAATATATAGATAAGAAAATTTTCCCTCTATATAAAAAAAATGAAGAAGGTCATGGGATAAAACATATAAAAACTGTAATAAAAAGAAGTTTGGCATTAGCAAAAGACTTTGATGTTAATATAGATATGGTTTATACAATAGCAGCCTATCATGATCTAGGTCATCATATTGATAGAGCTAATCACGAAATTATATCAGCAGAAATTTTTATGAAAGATGAAAATATGAAACTATGGTTTACTGACGATCAAAGAAAGATAATAAAAGAAGCGATCCAAGACCATAGAGCTTCAAGCAAGCATAAACCAAGGGACATTTATGGAATGATTGTAAGTACTGCTGATAGAACAATTATGAATATAGATGATACAATAAAAAGGTCATATTCATATGGAAAGAGAAACTATATTGATATATCTGAGGAAGAACAAATAGAAAGAGTATATTTACATTTAGTTGAAAAATATGGAGAAAATGGATATGCTAAAACATATATAGAAGATAAGGAATTTGATGAATCTATTAAAAAATTAAGGAAAGCATTATCAAATAAGGAAGAATTTATTAACAGAGTAAAAAAACTAGTAAGCCAAATGAATAAAAAATAAATATAAGGAGATAGAATGATGGAAAGAATAGATTTTACAGCAACAGACGGTATAAACTTAAATGGGTTACTATATAAAACAGAAAAAAAGTCAGGAGAAAATACAAAAGCAGTAATACTATCAGTTCACGGAATGAGCAGTAACTGTTTTAAAACTAGAGATACTGTAATAGCCCAAAAAGCAAATGAATCAAAAATAGACTATTTTTGTTTTAATAACAGAGGAAGTGATCTAGTAAAATATATAAGAAAAATGGAAGATGGAAAAAAGAAAAAGTTCTTAGGAGGAACATCATATGAGGATGTATTAGACGGATATAAAGACATACTAGGAGCAATCAAAAAACTAAAAGAAATAGGATATAGTAATATATATTTGCAAGGACATAGTTTAGGTTCAACAAAAATAGTATATACATATAACAAGTTGAAAGAAGAAAAAAACATATACTTAAAAGATATAAAAGGAATAATTTTATTATCATTAGTAGATGTACCTATGGTATTAAAAATATATTTAAGAGATAACTTAAAAACTTATGTCTCATTAGCAGAGGAAAAACAAAAAGAAGGAAAAGATGAGGAACTAATGCCAAGAAGTGCTTTTATACATCCAGTAAGTGTAAAAACATTTTTAAGATATGCAAAATATAGTGAAGAAATAAATTTTGCACAATATGGAAAAGACAACAAATTAGAAAAACTAAATAATATAGATGTACCACTATTTATGCGATGGGGAAATGACAATGAAATGATATTACAAAAAGCAGATGAATTAGTAAAAATGATAGACAAAATTATAAAAAATCCTAACAAAGATATAAACTATATAGATGGTGCAAATCATGGATATTCTGGGAAAGAAGAAACATTAGCAAAACAAATAATAGAGTTTTTGCACAAAAGTTTCTAAAAGTTGCCAAAAGTTGCCAAAAGGGACGGGCTTTAATGGCAATTTTTGAAATATAATCAAATCAGAATTTGTATTTTGTGTTATACTGTTATTAATAATAGAATACCAATTTTAATTGATCCTATAAACTTAATATATGAGGAGGAATTCCAAATAAGAATGAGAAAAATATTGAGTAATATAAAAGAATATAAGTCATTAATAATAATAGCAATAGTATTTGTAATAATATTTATAGGAATGATAATATTTACGATATTTAAACCGGTAGAAAATTCAACAAATACAGTACAATATTTTGATACACCAGATAGGATAGTATATAAGAAGAAGGCAAAAGATGAATATTATGTGTTTAAGCCAAATGAAGATAGTTATAAAAATATTATAAATCAATTAAAACAATGTATAGAAGGAATAGGAGAAGGTAATAGAATAACACAAGAAGAGTTAATAAAAATAGAAAAAGAAGAAAATTATATCGAATTAGATTATGATACAATCAGTAAAAATTATTTGATATTATATGAAAAGGATAATTTTAATGTAATAAAAAGAACAACCAATGGTGGAATTGTAGTAAGAAATAATATAATAAAAAAAGAGCAATTAAAACAAGTAATAGAAAAAGAAATCAAAGACAAGCAATATTATCAAATGTCATATAATAAAGAATATAAAGTTCAAAATGAAATACAAATAGATGAAGTAGAAAGCAATACACAATTAAAAAGATATGAAACAGGAGTATATGGCATAAAAGTACAAGACAGTAAGACATTAAATGACCTAATATCAAAATATCAGTTGGAAACAGAGGAGAATATACCAGAAAATATATTTAATAATGCAGATGTGATGATTATGTTTTCTAAGTGGGATATTTCAAAAATAGATACACGAATCGGTGGAATAACATATTATTTTACAGGTAATTCAAGATTTAATACATATATTGTAGATATATTTGTAGCAAGTAAGGCAATTAATACAAATTGCATATATAGAAATTTTTCACTAGCAAATACACAAGTATCTAAAACATTATCAGGATTAATTACAGGAATAGAAGGAAATATAATATATATTCAAGACGATAATCAAGAGATTAATGAAGTGACAATAAAAGGAGATATTAAAATAAAAAATTATAGAACACAAAAAGATATGACATTTAAAGAAATTAAGGCAAATGATAAAATAAGCATTGATAATTTACAATATATAGATGGTAAATTAGAAACAAAAGGAGGTGTAACGGTTCAAATTACACGTAATATACATGGAGAAGAACTAAAAAAAGAACTACTAAATGTATCAGCAATACAAGCAGATATTGAAGAAATACAAAATAATAAAGACTCAATAATACTAAGTTGTATAATAAGAGATTTGTATTATACTAATGATTATCAAAAAGCAGAAACAGTAGATGTCCAATTCATAGTAGAAAAAGATACAACGATTTTGGGAAGTACAGAAAATCAGTTACAAACCTTAGAGAAAATACTACAAAGAGATAATACGGTTTATATAACATTAAAGCAAAACCAAAATGGTGCTTTAATAGCAGAAAATATAGAACAAATGGGCTGTTAATTGTGCCAAAGTGCCAAAGGGGACGGGCTATTTTGGCACACTTTAATATAAGAAAGTTAAATAGTTGATGATAGGACTAATAAGATGTGCCAAAATAGCCCGTCCCCTTTGGCACAATAGGAAAGGGATGATAAAAATGAAAAATAAAAAAACAATTATAATTATATCAGTAGTTATAATATTATTAGTAATAATAGGAATTATATCTTTTATAATCTTATCAAATAAAAATGATGAAGAAAATGCAAAACAAACATTTACACAATACATAGGATTGATAAATGATGACAAATATGAAGAAATGTATAATTATTTAACAACAGAAGCAAAAGGTAAAATTAGTGAAGAAGACTTTTTAGCAAGGAACAAAAATATTTATGAAGGGATTGACGCAGAAAATATTAAGATTGAAATACAAAGTGTAGAAAAGCAAGGAAATATATATAAAATTTCTTACAATGAAAAGATGTACACATCAGCAGGAGAAATTAATTTTTCAAATGTAGCAAATATAGAAAAAATAGATAAAGAGTATAAAATAAATTGGAATTCTACATATATTTTTCCACAATTAACAGACACAGATAAAGTAAGAGTATCAACTATAAAAGCTAAAAGAGGTAGCATTTTAGATAGAAATGAAAAAGCATTAGCAGAAGATGGGAAAATTGCTCAAGTTGGAATAGTACCAGGAAAACTTGGAGAAAACAAAGATAGTAGTATAAGTCAAATATCTAACTTGTTAGGGATTTCTACAGACTTTATAAATGAACAATTATCAGCAGATTATGTAAAAGACGATACTTTTGTACCAATTAAAAAAATATCAGATAGTAATACTGAACTAAAAGAACAATTATTACAAATATCAGGAATTTTAATAAATAAAGTAGATGGAAGAGTATATTCATTAGGAAAAGAAGCGGGACACCTAATTGGATATGTACAAGCAATAAATTCTGAAGAGTTAGAAGCAAATCAAGGAAAAGGGTATAACACAAACAGTTTAATAGGAAAATCAGGATTGGAAAAAGCTTATGAAGATAAATTAAAAGGAACTGACGGATCAGAAATATATATTGAGGATGAAAACGGAAACAGAGTAAGAGATATAGCAATTCAAGAAAAGAAAGATGGTCAAAACGTAAAATTAACAATAGATAGTAACATTCAAAGTAAAATTTATGAACAAATGAAAAATGATAAAGGATTTTTTGTAGTAATGGAGCCAAAAACAGGAGAATTACTAGCATTAGTTAGTACACCAACATTTGATTCAAATGACTTTGTTACAGGTTTAACTACAGAACAATGGAATGCCTTAAATAATGATGAAAGTAAACCATTATATAATAGATTTTTACAAAGCTATTGTCCAGGATCAACATTTAAACCAATAACAGGAGCAATAGGAATAACAACAGGAAAAATAGATCCAAATGAAGACTTAGGATATACAGGAACAAGTTGGCAAAAAGACTCAAGTTGGGGAGATTATGAAGTAACAACTTTAACAGGATATAATGGACCTAAAAATTTAGTAAATGCAATAATGCACTCAGATAATATATATTTTGCACAAGTAGCACTAAAAATAGGAACAAATCCATTTACAGAAAATTTAAATAAAATAGGATTTAATGAACAACTAGAATTTCCGCTAACACTTGCAAAATCAACATATGGAGAAATAGAAACAGAAGGAAAGCTTGCAGACACAGGATTTGGACAAGGAAATTTGCAAGTAAATCCTATTCATATGGCTTCAATCTATTCTAGCTTTGCAAATAATGGAAGTATGATAAAACCATATATAGAATATGGAGAAGATACAGAAATACTAAAAAGAAATGTGTTTACTGAAGAAGCAGCAAATACAATAAAAGATGCTTTAATACAAGTAGTAGAAAATAAAGAAGGTTCTGCAAATGATATGAAAATACAAGGAACAACAATAGCTGGGAAAACAGGAACAGCCGAATTAAAACAATCAAAAGAAGATACAGAAAGTGGAACTTTGGGATGGTTTGATTGCTTTACAATAGATAGACCAAATGGAGACGATATGTTGATTGTAAGCATGGTAGAAAACAAACAAAATAACGCAGAAGGTGGAAGTCATTATTTAATAAGTAAAATAAGAACATTATTTGAATAATTATTAATTTGTTAAGAATTATATAAAGGAGACAATTTATGCCTATATTAAATAATTTGATGTTGTTAATAATAATATTTTTACTAATATTACCATTTATGCTGACAATAAAAAATATATTTGAGATGTTTCCAAAGAAAAAGGAACTATCAAAAAAAGCAAAAAGATTTAGATTAATAACAGATATGACAATAATGATATTAGGTTTAACATTAACAATAGTATTATTTACATATACAAACAACTTTGTAGATTATGATCATCAATTTACAATACATAGTGGTTCATCAGATATAAATGGAAATATGCCACTACATTCGGCTATAGCTACTTGGACAATTCCATCAATATTAACACTTACAATAATATCAGTAATTGCATACATGATTTTAAGATTATTTAAAGATTATGATTTGCCACCACTTTTAAATGTAATATGCATGTCTGGAATGTATATAGGAATTATTTTAAGTATAGCTTGGTTGGTACAAATAACAAATATAATTATTCAAAATAGTATGATACTACAATTTTATTTATTAATATTTCCATTTAACTATATATTATGTTCAGCAAAATTAATTGTAGATAAAGTAAAAAATTACGAGGTCAATAATAAAAAAGAATATAAAAATAAAATATTAAACAAATTAAATAATTTATTAAAGAACAGCCAAAGTTGGCCAATATATGCATTAATTTTGATATTTCCGATTTTAGGAATTATAATATCAATACTAACATTATTTGGACAACAACCAGATGCAATAATACAAGCATTTACACAGACTAGTGATTGGGCATTTTCATTAAAAGAAGCACCACATACTATTATATTACCAAGTGAAGGTGGACACTATCTTTGCACAGTATCATTAAAAGGGCATAAGAAAATTGTTAAGCCAATAAGATATGGTATTAGAAGAAATCAAAGAATAGTTGTCAATAGACAATTATGCGTTGCAAATGCCTTTGAAGATTTAATACAAGAAAAAACTCCTAAAATACATAAGATTATTAGAAATTTTTATGATAAATATGGTTACCCACTATCAAAACATATAAACAATGCTTTTACAGCAGATATTATATATATATTAATGAAACCTTTAGAATATATCTTTTTGGCTGTTTTGTATTTGTTTGATAAAAAACCAGAAAATAGAATAGCTGTGCAATATTTACCTAATTTTAAAATGTCATAGAAAAGTTCTATATCTTATATAAAAAGTAATTGATTAAAACATTTAAATAATAATTATTAGATAGTAGTTACAAATTCACACCTATATTGGACATAGTACATCAATAATATAGTATTTTTCGGTTCAATACATAATTTAAAAAATTCTAAATTAATTTTTTGGTCCCCTTTCACTTAGTCCTCGCTTCGCTCGACGTGAACATTACCCAAAAAATTAATAAAGAATTTCTAAAATTACTCCAATCACATTCAAAATACTATATTATTGATGTACTATGTCCAATATAGGTGTGAATAGTAATAACTAAAATTATAGTAATAACTAAAATTTAAGAAACTTTTTTTTTACTATGGACTTTGGGAAGAAAATCATATATAATAAATGAAATTAAAAATTTGGAGGAATTTGAAATGTATGAGAGAAGTGCTAGTATTCTAGAGAGATATTTTGACAAATTCTTTGGATTTTATAGTAACTTTAATTTAAAAAATAATTATGAAAACTATAAAAATCTAGTAGAAGAAATAAAAAAATATCAAATAGTCGCAACAGAAGAAGAAATATTAATAAAAGAATTTGATGAGATTGCAAAAAAAATAGAAAATATCCAAAAAGCACAAGAAAAATTATATAATTCAAATGAAAAAATAGAAAAAGAAAGGAATACAATATTTACAGAATTAGATGAAAAACCAGAAAAAGTCAAAGAAAACTTAGAAAAAATAGATAAAAAACTTATTTCTAATAATGAATATATAAAAGAACTGGGAATAGCGTTTGTAGAGATTTTAGACAACTTCATGCAAAAGCAAAAAGAGAGAAACAAAGCAGCAAAGGCAAGAAGAATAAATGAGAATTCATATATACAAATGGTAAACAGATTAAATGAAGAAATACAACAAATAAATTTAGAAGACATAAAAAGAGTAAAAGAATTTATGCAACAAGATAAAGAAAAAATAAAACAAGAATTATCTACATTAATGATAAAAAATGGAAAAAATGAAAAAATAGGTTTTAATAAAGGTGTAATTGAAAAAGCTGTAAATGAAAGAGTTAATATTGCTGAAAAAGAAGCAGAGTGCTATTTAATGGCATATGATAGATTAAAAAAACTATTAGCAGAAATAGAAACAGATAGTATAAAAATGGCAAAATACGAAAAGGCATTAAGAGATATTAGTATAAAATTAGTATTTCTAAATGCTGAAAAAGACTATTTGGCATCATTTTTAGATTATGAAAGACTAACAGCCATGAATGGGCAAAAAAGACATGATAAATTAATGGAAGAAGCGTGTATTAATTTTGAGCTAGATATCAAACAAATAGATAACTTATATGAATTAATTTTAAGAGAGATAGCAAATAAAGGAACAAAGAAAATCTATAAAGAGTTATATAACAAAACATATTTAAAAGAAATAGAGGAAAAAGAGAAAAATTTTGAACAAGAAGCAACAAATATAAAACTAAATATGGGAACATTGATAAATTCAAATTATTGGAGAATTGAAGGAATAAAAAATATATATAATGTATTCCAAGATGAAGTAAGTGAAAAATTTGAAAAAGATTTATCAGAATATAGAATAGAAGAACCAGTAGAAGAAATACCAGAGAAAATAGAAGAAATAAAAAAAGATGAAAAAGATGATGATAGATTGCGTAATAAAAAATTCATAAATGATGATATTGATGATGAATTTGAAGAAGATATGAACGAATATGAAGATGATGATATAGATTATGAAGAAAACGAAGAAGAAAGCGACGACGAAGATGAGTATGTAGATTTTGAGGAAGATGATGATTTCGAAATAGAAGATGATGAGGATTACAACAAAAATGAAGAATATGATTATGAAGATGAAGACGAAGATATAGAAAGCGATGAAGACTATGATAGCGAATATGATGAAGATATAGAAGAAGATGAAGATTATGAATATGATGACAGTACAGCGGAAGATGAAGACAATGAAAATGAAGAAGATGAAAAAGAACTAGAAGATGGTGAAAATGAATTTTATAATGATAATTTAGACAATGAAGACGAATTTGTAGAAGATGATTGGGATATAGAAAGTTTTGAAACTAGATTAAATAAAATTAGAAATAGAAAAGCACAAGAACTTTTGAAGTCAAGAAAACAAAAAGAAGCAAAAAACAAAAAAGAGAAGGGGAATAGAAAAAAAGCAGAAGAAAAAGAAAGTATATGGGGAAACATATTCAAAGATAACAAAAAGAAAAATTCAAAAAAAGAAGCAAAATTATAAAAAACGAATAAAAAAATAAAAGCGAAGATAAGAAAATTAATTAAAAAATAATAGCAGAGATTAAAAAACGAATAAAAAACAATAACGAGAGTTTAAAAAATTTTTATAAATAACATTTTAAATTCTGCGTTATTGTTTATGTATATTTAAAATAACTAAACTCTCTATTATAAAATATAATAAAGAGTTAAAAAGAGAGGAAGATTTAATGTTAAAATTAGAAAATATTACAAAAGATTATATTTCAGGAGACTCCAGAGTTCAAGCATTAAAAGGTATTTCTATAGAATTTAGAAAAAATGAATTTGTATCAATCTTAGGACAAAGTGGATGTGGAAAAACTACACTTTTAAATATAATAGGAGGATTAGACAGATATACTAGTGGAGATTTAATAATAAACGGAAAATCTACAAAAGAATTTAAAGATAAGGACTGGGATGCATACCGTAATTATTCTGTAGGCTTTGTATTTCAAAGTTATAATTTAATACCTCATCAAACAATCCTTTCAAATGTAGAACTAGCTTTAACAATTTCAGGAGTATCAAGAAAAGAAAGAAAAGAAAGAGCAATAAAAGCACTAGAAGATGTAGGACTAAAAGAACAAATTCATAAAAAACCAAATCAATTGTCAGGCGGACAAATGCAAAGAGTGGCAATAGCAAGAGCATTAGTAAATAATCCTGATATAATTTTAGCAGATGAACCAACTGGTGCATTAGATACAAAAACCAGTGTGCAAATAATGGATATATTAAAAGAAATATCGAAAGACAAATTAATTATTATGGTTACACATAATCCGGATTTAGCTGAAAAATATTCAACAAGAGTCGTAAAAATATTAGATGGAGTAATAACAGATGATTCAAATCCATTTAATAAAGAAGGTGAAGAAAAAGAAAATAAAGCAAAATCAGGTAGAACATCTATGAGATTTTTTACAGCACTAAGATTAAGTCTAAATAACTTAATGACTAAAAAAGGAAGAACGATTTTAACTTCATTTGCAGGAAGTATAGGTATTATAGGTATATCATTAATACTTGCGATATCAACAGGAGTTCAAAACTATATATCAAAAGTAGAAGAAGATACCCTATCATCTTATCCAATATCAATAGAAGAATCCACTATAGACATGACAAGTATGATAGAAAGTATGATGGGAGAAAATCAAGAAGGAAATACAGATCATGAAAAAGACAAAATATATTCATCAGATATAATGAATGACATGATAACAACACTTTCTAATAAAATGGAAAGTAATAATTTGACTGAATTAAAAAAATATTTACAAGAAGGTAATAATGATATTGTAAATAACGCAAATGCTATACAATATAGTTATAATTTAAATTTGAATTTATACAAAGAAGACACAGCAGACGGAGTAGTAAGAGTAAATCCAAGTACAGTAATGGATGCAATGGGAATGGGAGAGATGATAGAGGCACAAAATAATTCATCAATAAGTTCAATGTTTGGTTCTAGTAGCACTATGTCTAATAGTGATGTATGGACAAAAATGTTAGACAATCAAGAACTATTACAATCACAATATGATGTAATAGCAGGAAACTGGCCAAAAGAATATAATGAAGTAGTTTTAATAGTAAACGAAGATAACGAAATAAGTGATTATGCATTATATACTTTAGGGTTAAAAGATCAAAAAGATTTAAAACAAAGATGGGAAGCAGTAGAAAAAGGAGAAACACTGGAAGAAGAAAAACAAACATCATACACATATGAAGATATATTAAATTTATCTTTCAAATTGATATTAAATAGTGATTATTATGAAAAACAAAATGGACTTTGGATAGACCAAAGTGAAAACGAAGAATATATGAAACAAAAAATAGAAAATGCAGAAAGTATAAAAGTTGTAGGAATAATAAAACAAAACCCAGAAACAGTTGCAACAGGAATGACAGGAGGAATAGGATATACAAAAGAATTAGAAGAATATGTAATAAACAAAATTAACGAATCAGAAATAGTAAAAGAACAAAAAGAAAATCCAGAAAAAAATGTATTTTCAGGTCTAGACTTTCCAAAAGAAGGAGAACAAACAACACAAAGCTATAGTACACTAACTAGGGAACAACAAATGGCAATGGCAAACTTAAGTAATGAACAAATAGCACAAATGATGCAAGCATATGCAGAAAACAAAAATGCAAGTTATGAAAAGAACCTAAAACAATTAGGAGCTGTGGACTTAGATACACCATCTAATATAAAAATATATCCAAAAAACTTTGAGGCAAAAGATGCGATATCAAAAGGAATAGAACAATATAATCAGACACAAAAAGAAGAAGGAAAAGAAGAAAATGTAATAAATTACACAGATATAGTAGGAGTAATGATGAAATCCGTTAGTCAGATAATAGACACAATAAGTTATGTACTAATAGCATTTGTCGCAATCTCATTAATAGTATCATCAATAATGATAGGAATAATAACATATATATCAGTACTAGAAAGAACAAAAGAAATAGGAATATTAAGAGCAATAGGAGCATCAAAAAAAGACATATCAAGAGTATTCAATGCAGAAACATTTATAGAAGGACTAATATCAGGAATACTAGGAATAGGAATAACGGTATTATTAACATTCCCAATAAACAGTTTAATACACAGTTTAACAGGAGTAACAGTAACAACAATAGTTCCATGGCAAGCAGGAATAGTATTAATAATAATAAGCATGATACTAACAATAATAGCAGGCTTAATACCAGCAAAAATGGCGAGCAGAAAAGATCCAGTAGAAGCATTAAGAACAGAATAATGCCAGAGGTTGCCAAAGGGGACGGGCTATTTTGACATTACTTGGGGACGTTCCTTTAATCCCGAAAATTAGTGCCAATAGGGACGG
>CALXAB010000041.1 GCA_944386175.1 uncultured Clostridia bacterium | reverse complement strand
ATTAAATTTGCTTCTACATTATTTGCTGTAACCTCTGGAATTGCTGTCACTTTAGCATTATCTTTAATAATTGCATCACATTCACTATGTGAAAAACATTTTTGGTTTCCATATATTTTAGATACAAATTCTTGTACTGAATTATCTGTTGCAACAGACCTTGATGTTACATGTGTACTTGAATTTTCTCCATTTAATTGTACATCAAATATAGTTTTTGCATATTGATTTCCATGAGTCATAATTTTTTCTGTTACAACAAAATTTGTATTTTTATCTAGTTGTCCTTTTGTTTCTCTTATCGTTGAATCGACCCCTTTTATTTGAACACTTTCCATTTCTAAAGAACTTCCTTCTTTCAGAAATACTTCTGTTATAGGATTTAAAATTCTTTTTCCATCTCCATTGCCTTCTCCATAATGTTTTTCTATATATCTTACTCTTGCTCCTTCTTCTAAATAAAATCTATGTATTCCATCATGTTGCGAATCCTTATGATGATCATTATGTATCCCACACCCCGCTACTATTATTACATTTGCATTTTTACCTATAAAAAAGTCATTATATACTATATCTTTTAATCCACTTTCTGTGATTATAACAGGTATATGTATGAATTCAAACTTTGTATTTTCTTTTACGTGAATATCTATTCCTGATACATCTTTTTTTGTAATTATTTTAACATTATCTGTAACTTTTCTTTCTATTCCTTTTCCATTTTTTCTGATGTTATATGCTCCTTCTGGCATAGTTTCTAATCCTGAAATCTCTTTTAAAAGTCCTTTATCTACATTATCTATATTTTCCATATTTAATCTCATCCCTTTCTTAGGCACAAATCTGGTTGGAAAAGAATTAAATTTTGGCTAGGCAAACGAGTTTGAAATTTATGAAGCGTACTTTTTGTACGTTGATTAAATTTCAAATGAAGTTTAACGACGCCAAAATTGTAATTATTTTTCAACCTTCTCATCCCTTTCTAATGTACACATTCTTACTGTTATTCATCTATCTATTTTCATGTTTGTATTAGATATTTTTATTTTTATATTTAAATTATAACTTATCATATTTAATTTTGATTAATTACTTTTTCTTATTTTACAACATTCTACGTTTGTCATAGCCTTTTTTAATATTTCTTCACTACTACCTATATCTTTTATTTTTCCATTTTTCATTAATATTATTTCATCAGCTATTTTCAATATTTTTTCTTGATGAGATATTATTATAGTTGTCCCTTTTATAAGTTCATTCATATTCTCAAATATCTCTATTAAATTATTAAAGCTCCATAAATCAATTCCAGCTTCTGGCTCGTCAAATATTGTCAATTTTGTTTTTCTTAAAGCTACAGTTGCTATTTCTATTCTTTTTAATTCTCCCCCTGAAAGAGAATTATCAACTTCTCTATCCACATACTCTTTTGCACATAACCCAACTTTAGACAGATACTCACAAGCTTCTTTTTTTGTGATATTTTTCTTTGTTGACATTTTTAATAAGTCATAAACTGTTATTCCTTTGAATTGTACAGGTTGTTGAAATGCGAAACTTATTCCTAGTTTAGCTCTCTCATTTATTGGCATTTGTGTAATATCTTTATTATTAAAAATAATTTTTCCTGAATCTGGCTTTTCTATTCCCATTATTATTTTTACTAATGTTGATTTTCCAGATCCATTAGGTCCTGTAATTGCTACAAATTTTCCTGTATCTATTTGTAAATTTATATTATCTAATATTTTTTTATTAGCTCTTTCAAAACATATATCTTTTAATTCTAATAACATTTTTACCTCCTATTTATTTTTACCAATTTTGGACGCGTCCCCAAATTGGTGATTTTTTAATCTGTTTTTTGCTGTTATTTTTACGCAGTTTCTACATTTTTCACTATTACTATCATAGTTACAGTTTAAGTCTCCTAAATCAAATATTTTTCCTATATATTGTTCTAGTTTTTTTGCTGTGTCTTCTGATATTGCGTATTTCATTTGTTTTGCTTCTTCTTCTGCTTTGTTTGGTTCTATTTCTAAAACATCACTTAAAAACATTTTTAATATATCATGTTTTTTTATTATTTCTTTTGCTAGTTTTTCTCCTTGTTGTGTCAATTTTATGTCTCCATAAATTTTATAATTTATTAATTCCATGTCTTTTAATATATTTATTGCTTTATTTACACTTGGTTTTGTAATATGTAGTTTTTCTGCTATATCTGTTACCCTAACTTTTTTATTGTTTTTTTCTAGTATAAATATTGTTTTTAAATATTCTTCTTGTGAATTGGTTATTTTAGTTATATTTTTTTCCTGTGAATCGACTGTTTTCATTATATTTCTCCTTTTGTTAGTTTACGCTAACATTTTATAACATAATTCTTCTTTTGTCAATATCTATTGTTCTAAGAAATAATTAAATTATATATTTATTGTTACAATTCACAGCCATACCAGGGATAATAACAGCAATAAATATAGTATTTTTCGGTTCAATACATAATTCAAGAAATTCTAAATTAATTTTTTGGCACCCTTTCACTTAGTCTTCGCTTCGCTCAACGTGAACATTTTCCAAAAAATTAATAAAGAATTTCTAAAATTACTCCAATCACATTCAAAATACTATATTTATTGCTGTTATTATCCCTGGTATGGCTGTGAATTGTAACTATCTATTTATATTTCTATTTTATCTTTTATTTTTTCATATTTTGCATCTCCTATTCCACTTACATTTTTTATTTCTTCAATATTTTTAAAATTACCATTTTGTTCTCTATATTCAATTATTTTTATTGATGTAGATGGTCCTATACCTGGTAAACTATCTAATTCTGTTTGAGTTGCTTTATTTATGTTTATTTTTTTATTAATATTACTATTATTTTTATTGTTATTGTCATTATTATTTTCTGCACTATTTTCTATTGAACTAATTCCACTACTGGTAGTTATATATTTATTAGTAATATCTTCTTTGGTATTTTCATTTTCTTGCAATTTTTGCTCTTCTTCATATTCTTGTTTTGTTGGTATATGTACTTTCATTCCATCTTCTAATTTATACGCTAGGTTTAATTTTTCTATATATGCCTCTTCTTTTATTCCATCTGCTTTTTCTATTAAATCTGCTATTCTGCTGTCTATTGGTAATTCATATATTCCTTCTTTGTTTATTGCTCCTGTTATATACACAATTATTCTTGTATCACTATATTCCTCTTTATTGTCTTCTTGTGTTTCTTTAGTTTCTTCTACTTCTAATGAATTATCTTCTATAATGTTTATATCTTTATCGTCTTTGAAATATATATAATAACAAATTCCTAAAATTAATATAATTGCTATTATTGTTAAAATTATTTTTTGCATTTTGTTTAAATTGTTCATTTTTATTCATCCTTTCTCGTATAATATATTTATAAATTAATAATATTTACAATAAAATCTACATATTAGATTTGAATTTTGAATGAATTGGATTAATTTGTATTTAAATCAATTCATTCATATATATTGGTTATTTCTGATTAGATTAATTTGTTTACATATAAATTTTTTATTTGTAAATGTATAATAAAACATTACTCAAAATTTTGAGTTCATACTTAAAAAATTTATTGAAAATTTTTAAAAAATAATATAATATATTATTAATAATTTTTTAGGAGATTTTTTAGATATGAAATATAGAAAAATATTTATGGCAATAATTGTACTAATATTAGTGTTTTTTAATTGTAGTTTTGCATTTGCGATATCAACTGAACCAAATTTGATTTCTGAAGCTGCAATTTTAATAGATAGTAAGACAAATAAAATTTTATATAGTAAAAATGAAAATAAAAAAATGTATCCTGCAAGTACTACTAAAATATTAACAGCTATATTGACTTTAGAAAATTGTAATTTAGATGATGAAGTAACTGTTAGTGATACTGCTATTTTGGATATTCCTGATGGATATTCTTCTGCTAATTTGCAGTTTGGAGAAGTTCTTTCTGTTGAACAATTGTTGGAGCTTCTATTGGTTCATTCTGCAAATGATGCTGCAAATGTTTTAGCTGAATATGTAGGTGGTTCTATAGAAAGCTTTGTTTCTATGATGAATACTAAAATTCATGATTTAGGATTAAAAAATACTCATTTTACTAATTCTTATGGTTTGCATGATGAAAATCATTATACTACAGCTTATGATTTAGCTGTTATTATGAAATATTGTGTACAAAATAATGACTTTAGAAGGATTGCTGGTAGTGCTTCTGTTGCAATTCCTGCAACTAATAAGTCTGGAGTTAGAAAATACGATTCTACAAATGATATGCTAGTTCCTAGTAATAAGAATTATTATCAATCTTTGACTGCTGGAAAAACTGGTTTTACTACTCCAGCTGGTGAGTGTTTAGTTTCATGTGCTTATAAAAATGATATTGAATTAATTTGTGTTATTTTAGGAGGAAATCAGACTGTTGATAATTCTTCTTTAAGATTTTCCGAAACTAAAAAACTTTATGAATATGGATATAATAACTATAGTATGAAACCTATTGTTAATGAAGGAAATTCTATCTATAGTGTTACAATTGATAATGCTACTAAAGAAACCAAGAATTTAGATTTGATTGCACAAACCGATGTAAGTGCAATTGTAAATAACGATTTTTCTATTGATAATTTAGAACCTTCAATTACTTTAAATCAAAATTTGACTGCTCCAATAGAAGGGGGTACTACTATGGGATTTGCAGAATATGATATTGATGGTGTGAAATATACTGTTAATTTAATTGCTTCTCATGACGTTGAAAAATTTAGTATATTGGATTATTCTTTTTATTTCGTGGCAGGATTCTTATTAATTTTAGTGATAATTTTTCTTGTAAAAATGCGAAAGAAAAAATAAAAATTTATATGAATAAAATATTAAGATAAAAAATAGATATTGAAAGTAAAATTTCAATGTCTATTTTTTATTTAATAGGATTTTTAAATAAATAAAAATCCTATTAAATAAAGCTCTGAATATAAAAATTTTATTGATAATCTTTTCCTAATATAATTGTTACATCTACTTTACTTGAATTTGATTGACTATTTTGTATTGTTCCAACTCCTAACATTAATTGTATATTATCTAGAAGTGTATCACTTGCATTCTTTTTATTAATTATAATTGTTTTAGATGTTGTGTTTGTTGTTCCTGTTCTTGTTACATTGTATCCTGAATCTTCTAGTTCATCTACAACCTTTTGTAATGTACTACTTTGTCCTGTTCCATTTACTACTTCTAATTTGATATCTGATTTACTTACTTTGTTTGTTGATGTAGTATTATTTGCTGTATTTGTATTGTTTGTTGTATTATTAGTTGAATTTTCTTCATTTTCTGTGGTTTCTTGTTCTAAGTCTCTATCATAAAACATTTCTTGTACTAATTTTTCTGTTTCGTCCTCATCATAGATAAATACCCATGTACCACTGCTATTTTTATTTGTATTTTCTCCTGGCAATGTACCTGTAATTATATTTTCTGTATTAAATTCTACTATATATGGTATATAATCTTTTGCTACATTAAAATCAATATTTGTTTGTACATTTCTTTCTGCAACATCAAGTATTTCACCTATTTTAAATATATTTTCTGGTTTCGCTGTTTGTTTTATTGCTGCCATTATAAATTCTCTTTGTGTTCTCATTCTTCCTGTATCATTATTTCCATACTCATCTGAATATGTTTCCATATTTCCATATTTATCTGGATTATCATGTCTATATCTTAATAGTTGTTCTGCTTTGTCCCCATCAAGTAATTGTTCACCTTCTTCTAAGTGTATGTGTAAATCTTGTGTAGGGTCATCATAATTCATATCTTTAGGTACATAAAATGTAACTCCACCTATTGCATCAACTAGTTCTATTAATGCTTCTGTTCTTATAACCACATAATATTCTATACCTAATCCTGTTATTTCGTTAACAGCTTCTAATGTTTCATCTGGTCTACTCTTTCTTCCATATAAAGCATTTATCTTTTCATATGCTGTAGCTTTTGATGGGTAATTTCCTGTGTATGTATCTCTTGGAATTGATAATAATGATGCTTTTTGGGTTTTTGGATTATATGACGCTACCATTATTGTATCTGTTAGTTCTACACCTGCTTGATCTGTACTTATTCCTAATAATAAAACTTTTAGTTCAGGTAGATTTTTCTTTGTATTCTCGTCATGACCAACCATAGTTGCTAGCATTCCTGATACTCCTCCACCATTTTTATATACTTTATATGCAAATACTCCTCCTGCTATTAATAGTATTAAAAAAATAACTAGTAGTACTTTTTTCCATCTTTTAGTTTTTCTATTTTTTTTGTTTTTACTATTTTTTACTTTATTATCTATTCTTTTGTTTTTATTATCCTTTTTCAAAATAATCCACTCCTAAAAATTCCATGTAGTTAGTATAACAAATTTATGAACAAAACGCAACAAATTTAGACAAATTTAAAAAATTGGAAACTTTTTTTATTTTAGATATTTACTTTATCTAAAAATATATTTAATACATTATATTCCATCATCACTTTACCTATATTTGTTTTATTAACATTTTCATAAGCAGTATTTTCTGGACTTATTTTTCCTGATATATTAATTATTAATAAAATAACATATATTATTAAAATTCCCCTTATCAGTCCGTATATAATTCCTCCTAATTCATTAACTTGTTTTAAGATAGGTAACTTTGTTACTAAATTTGCTAAAGCTGTTACAAACCTTAGTCCTATTTTTACTAATAAGAATAATAATATGACTACAACAAATGTGATTATATTAATTGATAATGTTCTTGCTGTTTCTGGTAACATGTTATTTTTTGCTTCTTCTATAACAGTATTACTTAACTCATTGTCTTCTCTCATTAGGTCATTTGCTTTTTCTAATATCGCATTTTGGATACTTTCATCTATTCCAGTAGTATTTACTATTAAATTTGTAATTGGTTGATATAAAATAAATGTTATTACTACTGCTATTATAAAAGCAAATAATTGTATTGATAATGCTACTATTCCTTTTTTATATCCTAAAAATACTGATAATGCTATAATTGCTATAATAATTATATCTATTATTAATCCCATTTCGTCCTCCTTTTTAAAGATTAATTATCTCTATTTTATCTCTGTAAATTATTCCTGCAATACTTTCTGACATAGCAACATTAGTTATCTCTTGGTTTGCAACATATCTTTTTACTAGCCACCCTCCTGTATTTATAAATTCTACTTCTGTTCCTAAATTTAGTGCAATAATATTACCATTGGTATAAACTTCTTTGGCAATTGAATTTACTGTATATGATTTTGCATTGTTATTTTCTGTATTTACTATATTAATAAATGAATCCGCTGTAAATAATCCTGATGATTTTTCTTCAATAGAGGCTATATTACCATTCAATTCTATTGACTGAAATATTACTTTTTTATTATTATTATCAACTAAAGTTGTTTCTTGTTCATTTTGATATTTTGTAATTGAATCTGTGTACATGCATATTAATATATTTTTATCTTGATATTTTAAATTTGTTAGTAATTTTCCACTTTCACATTTATATGTATTTTCTATTGAATTTTCAGATTCTGTAGACGCTTTTTCTATAGAAATAATTTTTATATTTGATTGTATAATTGTTCCTGATGTATCTATTTCTGCTATTGCTAGATATTTATTATCATTTGATATTGTTACATCAGTACTCCTATTATATGGTGCATAAGTTTTAAATAATGGCTTGCCTTCTGTATTGTACATTTGTATTACTGTTTTATTGCTTGCGTCTGATAAAACTACAGCTACATATCCATTTCTATTCACATGTACTTGTGAAATATTTCCTTCTATTGATGCTTCCCATGATATATCTTTATCTTCAATTAGATATACTTTTTGGCCTCCTATTTCTCCTATTGCTAAAAACCTATTTTCAGAACTAAATACTGGATTAGTAATTTGAATATCTAACGATTTTTCTTCATTTCCAGAGTTTCCATATATAGAAAATTTATTTTTGCTCAAAATTCCTATATATTTGTTAAAAGCATAAATATTGCTGTTTTGTATGTATTTTAATTCTATTGTTGCTACTTTGTCTTGAACAACTTGTTTTCTAAATATATTAACATCTATCCATTCTCTTATTTCTTTATTAGTCGTATAAATAGCTATAATACTAATAATTGCTATAGCTATTAGTATTATTAAACTTAATATTATTATCTTTTTTTTGTTTATTTTTTTCTCTTCAGTTTCTACCCAAAAATCTTTCATTTTCTCTCCTTGTAGATTTTTATAGGTTTATTTTACTATACTAAATTGTTATATGTCAAGAGAAAGAGAACGTTTTTACCAATTTGGGGACGTGTCCAAAATTGCAATTTTGGATTTATAACCTCTATTTTTATGAATGTAAAAATAATACTACCTTAAGAATCTTTCCAATTTTGGACACGTCCCCAAATTGGTAATTCTTATTATTTGAATAATCCCTAAATAACCAAATATTGGATAAAGCGTATTAACTAGATTTGAAAATCCAATTTTTGATACTAAAACAGAACTTATGCACATTATTATCGCAATTTGTTTATAACTTTTTTTATTATTACATGTATTTTCTAAAAAGCTAGTTCCCAAAGATATACTTGTTGTAAAAATTGAGGCTAGAATTATAAATCCATATATAATTCTTAATATCTTAAACATATTTGATACTACATATACTGCTGGCATTTCTAATTTTGTTATATCTACATCTACTTTTAGTAATATCATATATATTATTATTGATAATCCTATAGTTATGATTGTTGTTATTGTTGATATTAATATAGTTTGTTTTTTGCTTT
The DNA here is from genome assembly GCA_944386175.1 of uncultured Clostridia bacterium. Taxonomy (GTDB): domain Bacteria; phylum Bacillota; class Clostridia; order TANB77; family CAG-508; genus CAG-269. The sequence continues at coordinate 5,061 of CALXAB010000041.1, read as the reverse complement.
TTATATATTTTTTTAGTGTTATTATAACTGGTATTAATAATATACTGTTATAACTACAATATAATATTGCATCTAGTAACCATTTTAATCCATTTGATTTTACTACATATTTTTGTATTTCTAATATATTTATTTCTTTTGAACATAAAAATCCAATTATAATTAAAAAAAGTATTAGTATTGGTATTAAAATTCCATTTGCTTTTATTAATCCTTCTATACTTTTGTTGAATATGATAAAGTTTAATATTGCAAGAATTATACTTCCTATTATGCTGTTTATCCCCAATTCTTGCCCAAAATATGCTCCAAATCCAGCTATCATTATAAAAAATGTTATTAATATGAATATATTTATTATTAAATTGATTATATTTTTTATTATACTGTCTTTTTTTATTAATATGTCTAAAAACTCTTTGTAATTTTTTATGTCATATTTATTGATAATATTTAATGTGTTATATATTATTATTCCCATCAGTACAGATGAAATAATTATCCCAAATAGTCCTTGTATTCCATGTGAGAAGAAGAATATATTTATTTCTTGCCCAGAGGCAAATCCAGCACCTATTAATGCTCCAATGATTACAAATACTATTTTTAATATATTTTTCATAAATAAAACCCCATATTATTTTATGGGGCTTTTAAAGTTTTATTCTATTTTTTTCTTCTTCTTACTTGCCAAATAATAATTCCTACTATAATTATTATTGCTGGTACTGTGAATATTATTGCTTTTACCACTGTATCTTGTTGTTCAGTTGCTGTATATGTTACTGTTCCTGTGCTTTTTCTTACTGTTATATCATCTTCCCTATCTACTAAATATGCTATTGAATTTAAAACTAAATCTTTATTTCCACCTAACATAATTCCACTATATTGTGAGTTTTGTATTAGTAAATAATCTGATGCAAATGCGTTTTCTCCATATATCACAAGTTTTGATTTTACAGCACTTTCTCCTGTATTTGAGTCTTCTGGTACAATTGTTTTGTCTAATTCTGCTCCTACTATAAAGCTTCCTGTTTCTTCTCCTTCTTCTGGTGTGTCTGTTTGTATATTAAAATTTGTTCTATAATATGCTTTTTCGCTTGTTGTTAATAGGTCTGTTTTTTCTACATTTAATTCTTCTAGTTTGTCTGTATCTATATTTATTTTTGTTGCATTTAAAAATATTGGTGGCATACTATTATATAAATCTTTTGTTATTGTTGAGTATTGAACTTCTGGCATTATTAGATCAGGTGATCCTGATACCATATGTTCTGAATCTATTTCTCTTATTGTTCCTGAATTAAATGGATTTACTCCATATGTTGCTAATATTTTATTGACATTTGGCATATCTTCTGTAGTCATTGTTGCTGCATTTAGCCATAATATATTTTTCCCTGAATTTATATATTTTAATATTTCATCTGTTGCAATATCATCAAAATCTTTGCCTGGTGTTGTAATTACTAGTGTATCACAATCATCTGGTATTTTTCCTTCATTTAATATATTTAGCGTTTTTATTTCGTTTATTTCATTTCCTAAATACATATTTAAATAATTCATATTACTATTTAATGAAAATTCGCTATATCCTTCTAAAAAATATACTATTGGTACTTTGTCTGCTGTAACAGACATAATTGCACTTGTTAATTTTTCTTCTGCTATGCTTATTGTTTCATATGTACTTGAATCATATGTTACTAAATCACTTGATGTTAATACTTTTGCTTTATTTCCACATTCTACAATTATTCCTTCTGATCCACTTTCTATCCCATATTTTTGTGCTAAATCAGGTCTGTTGTTTATATCCACTGCTTCTGTAATTATTTTTTCGTTTGCATTTTTAAATTGTTTTGATAAATCTACATCTGGACTTTCGTCTGTGTATCCTATAAAATATATATTTACATTTTTGTCTATATCTTTAACTTTTTCTTTTGTTTCATCTGATAATGTATATAGTTTTTCTTGCGTAAAGTCTAATGGTTCTAATTCTAAGTTTTGCATTAATATATTTATTGCAATAAATATAGCTATTATTGCCAAAATTAATATTAAAGTTTTTGTTCCATCTATTAACCACTTTTTCTTTATTGTTTGTATAAATTTATTAGGCTTTTTCTCTTTTTTTTCTTTTTTGTCTGTTTTTATTTTTGAAACTTTTTCTTTCTTTTCTTTCAATTATATTTCCTCCTTTATCTTACACTCTTTCTTCTTTGCATAACTATTATTGTTAATAATATACATACAATTGTAAAAGTTATAAAAGTTACTGTATCTGCAATATCTATTTGTCCGCTTGGAAATTTAGAAAACATATTAATTAATGAAAAGTTTGTAAATATTTCATTAATACTTGGTAAGAACCATGTTAATATGAAAAATCCGATTGTTATTACTCCTGCAATAATTTGATTTTCCGTTATGCTAGATGCAAGTATTCCAAATGAAATATAGCTTATTGCTAGTAGCAAAAAACCTAATAAAGTTACTAATGCTGTTGTTATATGTGGAGTTCCAAAAAAACATAATATTCCAAAATACATAAATGTGCAAAGTTCTGTAATAACTACTATTGCTACTGCTGCTAAAAATTTTCCTAATACCATTTTTGTTATACTTACTGGTGATGTTAGTAATAATTGTTCTGTTCCTGTTTTTCTTTCTTCGGCTATAGTTCTCATTGTTAGTATTGGTATTATAAATGTTAATATTGTTGCTCCTGAATAAAATATATATTCAAAGTTAGTACTTTGATATGTAAATACATCTATATAGAAAAATATGCTAAACATTATTAAAAATAATCCTATAAATACATATCCTACTGGTGAGAAGAAATATGATTTAAATTCTTTTTTCATAACTGCCCACATTATTTATTACCTCCTTCAATTAGTTTCATAAATGCTTCTTCTAGTGTTGTATCAGCTTTTTTCATTTCAAAAATTGTTATATTTTCTTTTGCAAATTCATTAAATATTGTCTTTCTTAAATCTATTTCTCCTTCTGCTTCTATTATATATTGTTTTGTTCCATCCTCATTTTTCTGTGTAAGCTGTACACTTTTTATTTCTTTAATTTTATTTTTTATTGTATCTATTTTGTTTTCGTTGTCTTCTACTGTAACATAGATACAATTTTTATTGTTTACTCTATTTTCTAAGTTTTCTGGTGTATCAATTGCTACTATTTTTCCTTTATTTATAATTATTACCTTATTACATATTTGGCTTACTTCAGATAATATATGTGAGCTTAATATTACTGTATGTGTTTTTCCTAGTTCTTTTATCATATTTCTTATTTCTGTTATCTGTTTTGGATCTAATCCTACTGTTGGTTCATCTAATATAAGTATTTTAGGGTCTCCAACTAATGCTCCTGCCATACTTACTCTTTGCTTATATCCTCTTGATAGATTTTTTATAACCTTTTTTTCTACATCTTTTAATCCTGTTTTTTCTATTATTTGTCTTATTTTTTCTTTTCTTTCTTTTTTATTTACTTGCTTGATTTCTGCCATATATGTTACAAATTCTTTAACTGTTAGGTCTGTATATAGTGGCACTCCTTCTGGCATATACCCTATACATTTTTTAGCTTTTTTTGGTTTTTTAGTAATATCAAAACCATTAATCATTATTTCTCCTTCTGTTTGTTCTATAAACCCTGTTATCATATTCATAGTTGTACTTTTTCCAGCTCCATTTGGACCAAGTAATCCCACAATTTCTCCTTCTTTTACAGAAAAATTAATATTGTCTACTGCTGTTACTTTTCCATATTTTTTTGTAACATTTTTTAATTCTATCACAAAAGTTCCTCCTTTTTTGTTTAGAAAAAATCGGTTTTATTTTTTCTATGTAGCTTTTTTCTTTTATAAAGAGTTATTTTTTCACTCTGTTATATATTACCATTTTAAATTTTCAAAGTAAAGAAATTCACAAAAAATTCACATTTTTTCTTACGGATTTTCACACTTTAGAATTTTTTAATTGTAGAATTTTATTTTATTAAATTTTAAATTTTTTTGGGTGTAATTTAATTTTTTAATGATAGATAGGAAGCCTAAAAGCAATAGTTTTAATCTGTTTTTGTTTAAATCTTTTGTTAATTCATATTTTTTTGCTATTTTGCATATCTTTTATTGAAAAGAGGTTTCTATGGATTTTGTATATACTTTTTTTATTACTTTTTCTATTATCTTTTTATCTGAACTGGGAGATAAGACACAATTATTAGTTTTGTCTTTTTCAAATAAGAGTAAAGTTTCTAATGTTCTTTTAGGAGTTGTTATTGGCACTTTTTTTAGCCATGGTCTTGCCATCTTGTTTGGTAGTCAAATTGCCTCTTTTGATAATGATTTTTTTAATTTTTATTTAAAAATTATTACATATTCTTCTTTTTTGTTATTTGGCTTTATTGGTTTTTTACCTAAACATAGTGAGTCAGAAAATTCTGGCAAAATTTCTTTTTTACAAAGATTATCTTCTCTTAAAGTTAATTATGTTTTTTTGATTGGTATTAGTATTTTTGTTGGTGAGATTGGTGATAAGACTTTTTTGTCTTCTTTGGGTATGGCTCTACAATTCCCAACTTACAAGCTTTCTTTGATTTTGGGCTGTATTTTTGGGATGGTTGTTAGTAATTGTATTGCTATATTTTTTGCTAAATTTATTAGTTCAAAATTAAATCAGGGTTTTATTGAGTTTTTGTCTAATTTTATTTTTATTGTTTTTGGTATTGTTGGATTTTTGGGATTATTTTTTGAATAGTCAATTAATTTGTTATTGTTAAGACTATCTAGTGTTACAATTTACGGATATTAATGTACTATGCCTAATATAGCTGTGAATTGTAACTTTTTAGGTTACTTTCTCAAAATATTTTTCATTTTTTATTGACATATAATATATTTTATGCTATTATATTTATTGTTATTTGAGTTATGGGTCAGTAGCTCAGGTGGATAGAGCACAGGCCTTCTAAGATTGTGACTACATTCACAAGTACATTGATATAACTGGATTTTGAGAGTTAGTT
>CALXAB010000040.1 GCA_944386175.1 uncultured Clostridia bacterium | reverse complement strand
AGCACAGATGGAAGAACAGGATGTATTTGTGGAAGATATAGGAGAAGATAGAGTAATAGCCATTATGTAAGCAAATATTAAATTATCAAAATAGCTTGCATATGGCTTTATTTATAGTTACAGCTATTGAAAAAATCTATAATATGTGATAATATAAAAAACATTAAGAGAGAGGAAGTAATTATGATAGATATTATATTAGATACAATTATAGATAGTGTAAAACTTTTACCATTTTTATTTATTACATATCTAATAATGGAATACATTGAACATAAAACAAAGGAAAAAACAAAAGAGACAATAAAAAAATCAGGTAAGATAGGACCTTTAGTAGGAAGTATATTAGGTGCTTTTCCTCAATGTGGATTTTCTGTTTCTGCAACTAACTTATATGCAGGAAGAGTAATAACTTTAGGAACACTTATATCAGTTTATTTATCTACTTCTGATGAGATGTTACCAATATTTATTTCTGAAGCAGTTCCAATAGATGTAATATTAAAAATATTAGGAATAAAGATATTAATTGGTATGGTTTCAGGTTTTATTATAGATCTTGTTTTAAGGTTAACAAATAAAGATAAAGAAGAAGAGAAAATAGTAGATTTATGTGAAAAAGACCATTGTCATTGCGAAAAAGGAATAATAAAATCTTCTTTAAAACATACTTTGAATATTTTTATTTTTATATTAATAATATCATTATTAATGCATATAATTATTCATTTAATAGGAGAAGAAACAATAGCAAGTATAATATTAAATAAACCAATTTTAGGACCAATAATTGCTAGTTTAATAGGTCTTATACCAAATTGTGCAGCATCTGTTATATTGACACAAATGTATTTAGAAAATTTAATTTCGGCAGCAACTATGATTTCAGGATTATTGGTAGGTGCAGGTGTTGGACTAGCGGTATTATTTAAGACAAATAAAGGAATAAAAGAAAATTTAAAAATCGTTGGATTGTTGTATTTTATAGGAGTAATATCAGGAATAATTTTAGAATTTATAGGAATATTAAATTTTTAAAATAAAATTTTATTTGAAAGTATTATATAGATATTTGAAAAATTAACTATTAAATAATATAAGCAAATCCTCCTAAATGTTTTTATATATTTAGGAGGATTTTAAAACCATTAAAATAGGTTAATATAAATTTTTAATTATTTTTCTTTTTTAAATTTACAATTATAGCATCTTCATTGTCAAATAAATATTTAGAATCTGTAGTGTCAGTTTGAACTGGATTTATCTCATTTCTTTCATCTGTAAAATCCATATTTTTAAAATTAAATTTTTTCTTGTTATAATTTTCATCATCTTCAGTAGCTGTTGTTACACTATCTGAATATTTACCAAAATCAAAAGATTTAATTTTATGAGCTTCTTTATATTTAGTTTCCAAATAATTTAACTTACCTGGACCTACCATAGGTTTTCCGTTATCATCTCTAATTTTATAAGCACAACCTTTGGTTGGAAGGTTTTGTAATTTACCAGGTTTAAAATAATCAGTCCAACCCCATTCTATGCCAGATATTTTTGAGTCATATTCTAATTTATTCATATCCATAGACTTGTTATATTTCCATTCTCTCTTCTTACCAAATTCTTTTCCCCACCATTCAATTTCATCAAATTCAGCATGACCAGTGAATACTTTGTTAGCACAGTTTGCTAAAATAACAGTTCTATAATTTTCTCTAGAATTTGGTGTTTCTAATTGTGATAAGCTTTGAGTTGAAATAGTTGTTGCAATTTTATATTTTCTATACATTGTAAATATAGGTTCTGTAGCTTTGCAAATAAAATCAGGGAATTCATCAATATATAAAAAGTGAGGAATTCTTGACTTTTCATTTCCAGGTCTTCTTAGGACAGCGTTTTGCATAGCAATTAAGAAGAATAAACCAAATGCTTTATGGCTTCTAGCACCTAAATCTCCTCTTCTGGTACAAATAAAAGTAATATTTCCATTAGCAAGCATTTTATCAAAGTCAATATTATTATATCTATTACATAAAATACTTTTGACACCAGGAATACGTAATAAATTATCTAATTGAGAAACAGAAGAATAAACATATTTTTCTGTTTCTTCTCTAGCAGAGCCAGTTTTATAAAAATGTTTTTTAAAATATGCTAGCTGGATGTTATATTTTTGACTTAATTCTTCATCATGAGCTAGGATTTCACACATTTTTTCAACTAAATCAAAATTAGTTAGCATTTTTAGCATATCTTCCATATTAGGAAGATTACCTTCATTCATTCTTGGATACATTTCTTTTAAAATTATAGCTAAATTTTCTATAGCTTGAATTGATACATCTTCTTTATATACATCTTGACTTTCTGTGTGGGCATTTGTGTACATAGCTTTTAGTGCTGATGAAATTGTTATAGCAATTTTAGAAGGGTCATCATATACAAAAGGATTTAATCCTATTGAATTTGAATTAGAAGGATCAATTATATTATAATTTAGTCCAAAGTTTTTACAAACACTTGACATATGTTCAATTACTTCATAGTCAGGCGACATTAATGTTAAACCTAAATTTTTGTAAATAATCTCATTTGAAGAATCTAATATCATTTTCTTTATAAAGTTTTTGAAAATTACCTCTTTACCACTTACAGGTGATAACATATCTAAAGTAAAATTTTTGTTTAAATAATCATTATCATATGGTTTATTTAAGATAGCAATTCTAGTTTTTAAAGCGGTAAATCCTAATTCTTTAGAAACTTCCCTAAAGAAAAATTTTCTTTCAAAATCTCTTGCCATTAAAGGTTCATATACCAAAGAAGTCTTACCACTTCCCGAACCTCCGCACACAAGTAAAGACTGATATCTTGATGATTCAGGTATAGTAATATTTTTCCCTGTTTCTCCATCATGACAAAGATATACTTCACAAGTATATGGTCCATGCCCAGCTTTTTTGTCAGCTAAACTAATTCCTCCATAATCCCAAATAGAACGAAATTTATCTGGTGTATCATTAATATCTAAGTATAATTTTTTGAAAAATGGATATATGGTAATTAATGGCAAATATAAAGAAATACTAATCATTGCAGATGTTACTAAATCAGAAAAATCTGTGATTATTTCTACATAATTTGGAACTGATAATAGTAATAACCATAATCCCATATTAAGCCACTGAGTAAACATAGAAAGAGCAATTATATATAATCCAATGGCGTAAATATAAAATAATGTTACTTTATGAGCTTTGGAAGTTGAAAATTTTGATGGACCTGAAAATAAATATGCAAAAATAGGACATGCTAAAGCAAATGTATATTGAATAGGTCCCCAATATGAATATGAAACACCTGTAAATATCATAAGTAACATTTCAACAATTCTATCTACTGCTAAATATACAGAAACTAATGTTAATACATAAGTAGCAAATGTATTTCTATCTGTATTTAGTATTTTCAAAAATTTATCAATGTATTTCATCAAAAAAATCCTTTCATTAATTATTATCATACATATATATTATCCTATAAAATGACGAAAAAAACAAGAGGTTTCAGTAAAAAAATGAGCTTTTTATTGAATAAAAAAGTGTTGAAATGAATATAATAAATAAAAATTACCAAAAAAAGGAGAAATTTTATGATAGAAGAATATATTAAAGAAGAAAAAATAATAGAAAAAACAGAAGTAGAAAAAGAGATTGAAATAATCAGAAGTATAATAAGAACAAGAGAAGATTTAAAGTCAGCAAATAAAAATTTTGAATATGCAGAAGATGATTTAGTTGATTATTATACTTATCAAATAAAAGCTAATCAGGCAAAATTAAACTATTTAATAAAGTTAGCTAAAACTAAAGGGTTAGTTGTAGATATGGTAAATGACATAAAATTAAAACTTTTAGATGAAGATGAGCAAGCAGGATAGAAAAAATATTAAGTAATAATTGTCCTGATACAAGCATAAAAATTGTAATAATAAAAAGATTTTGTTTTGGGGGAAAATCAATGAATGAAAATATTATTACATATTTAGCTTGTATATGTTTTATTTTTTTAATAGGTAAAATTTTTATAGTGCCATTAAAAAAAATATTAAAAATAATTTTTAATTCAATATTAGGAGGATTAACAATATATTTAATAAATTTAATGGGTACGAATTTCAATTTTCATATAGGATTAAATATTTTTACGAGCATATTAATACGGGTTATTAGGTTTACCAGGTGCTATTTGTCTTATTGTAATAAAGCTATTAGTAAGTTAAAATGGTGATATTTAGAAAATTAAAAATTGTTAAATAATTAAAAAAATAAATTTGAAAACATTATATAAGAGATAATATATACAAACTATATATTATCTCTTATATAAAATCTATTCAACTGTAACCGATTTAGCAAGATTTCTAGGTTTATCAACATCTAATCCTTTTTCCTTTGAAATGTAATAAGAAAATAATTGTAAAGGGATGATAGATAGTATAGGTGATATAAAAGGACTAGTTTCAGGAATATATACTATAAAATCAAACATAGAGTTATCGACTTGTTGATTTGTTATAACAAAAGTTTTTGCACCACGTGTAATAACTTCTTGTAAATTACTAATAGTTTTTTCAACCAATTTAGGATCTGTCATAATGCCTACAACAGTAACGCCATTTTCTATTAACGCAATTGGCCCATGTTTCAATTCACCAGCAGCATAACTTTCAGAATGAATATAAGATATTTCTTTTAACTTTAGAGAACCTTCTTTTGCAACTGTTTCATCAATACCTCTACCTAAGAAGAATATATCTTTTTCTTGGTAAACTGTTTTAGAAAAATCTCTTATTCTAGAAGATAAATCTAAAGTATCTTCTATCTTTTTAGGTAATTTTAGAATTTCTTTTTTTAATAAAGATAATTCATTAGTATTTATTTCTAATATTTCAGCAAAATATATTGCTAAAATTACTAGTAATACTACTTGAGAAGTGTAAGCTTTTGTAGAAGCTACAGCTATTTCTGGACCTGCATGAGTATATATTGAATAATCAGCTTCTCTTGTAATAGAACTTCCAATAACATTAGATATAGCAATAGTTTTAGCACCTTTTTCTTTGCATAATTTTAAAGCAGCGATAGTATCAGCAGTTTCGCCTGATTGAGAAATAAATATGCATAAAGTATGTTCATTAACCAAAGGGGCTCTATACCTAAATTCAGAAGCAATATCTACTTCTGTATTAATTTTACAAAGCTTTTCAATGGCATTCTTCCCAGCAAGCCCGGCATGCATTGCTGTGCCACAACCTATAATAAATATTTTGTTAAAATCACTTAAAAAATCTTTTGAAAAATTTAATTCATCAAATTCACATTTAGAATTCTCATTAAATTTTGCTCCTATTGTTTCTCTAATTGCATTTGGTTGCTCAAATATTTCTTTTAGCATATAGTCTTCAAAACCTTCTTTTTCGGCACTTGCAGTATTCCATTCAATAGTTTGAGTATTTTTATTGATGGGTTCTAAATTTTTATCATAAAATTTAGCATCAGTTCTTGATAATAAAACAAATTCAAAATCATTTAATAAATAAAAATTTCTGGTAAAAGAAAGTATAGCTGGAATGTCAGAAGAAATATAATTTTCATTTTCTCCTTTTCCTATAACTAAAGGGCTATCTTTTCGTACAACTAGCATATTATTTGGATAATCTTTACATATTATTTCAATTGCAAAACTTCCTATTAGTTTATTGCATGCGTTTTTAAATGCTCTTAAAAATTTTAGATCATCATTATTATTATCTTTTGAGTAATAATAATGAACTAAATTAGGTATAATTTCAGTATCTGTTTGAGAATAAAAGTGGTATCCATTATCAGATAAAAACTTTTTTAATTCATTATAATTTTCAATAATCCCATTATGTACGACACTAAAAGTTTTTGAATTATCCATATGGGGGTGGGAATTTTCTTTAGAAGGTTTACCATGAGTTGCCCATCTAGTATGTGCTATACCAATGTTTCCTTCTAATTGTTCAATACCGTTTATATTATATAAGTTTTTTACTCTTCCTTTATCTTTCATAATTGATATACCATATTTTTCAATAGTAGAAATACCAGCAGAATCATATCCTCTGTATTCTAATCTTATAAGTCCATTAATTAAGATAGGACTGGCTTTTTGTGTTCCAATGTAACCTACAATTCCACACATTATAATTCCTCCTTCAATGTATTTAGTATTGAAAGAATTTGTTTGAGCTTATTATATTAATTTTTGTTACAATATTTCTATTGATTTTTGATTAATACTAATGACTTAAGCTAAGCCACTAAAGCATCCGCCGAATTTTCGATAACTTTAGACCTCGTCAACACAAAAATAAATGTGTTCTGGCGCTAAATGATATTTTTTACAACTCCTTTCTGTTTATAAATTTAATTCTTTCAATTTACTTTATTATATTACAATAAAAAATTAAACGTGGCAAGTCCCTAAGAAAAAAAAGGCCATTATTGTTCATTGACTTTTTGGAAAAAATATAGTATAATGTTACACATGTATAAGTATTGATCGGATTTAGAATTATTTATTTTATATAGTTAATGAGATGAGAAAAAATATAAAAATAAATGTTATTAGTTTTATATGAGAATAATATGGTTATAATAAATTTAGATCAAATTAGTTTAATTAATTAAACTAATTTTTATTTGTAATTTATTTAAAAATTTAACTATGTACAAAAATTGAATTTAATAAAAATATAAAAACAAGAAAGGAGAATTTTATGACAGAAGAGAATTTAGAAAACAATAGAGAAAAATTAGAAAAAACATCTAGAAAAAATACAAAATCTAGAAACACAAAAAAAGAGGGAGGAAAAGAATTAGTAAAAGAAAAAGCTAAAAGACCATATACAAAGAAAAATGAAAAGAAATTAAATAAAGATATAAAAGAAGAAACAAAAAATAATATAGTAAAGCCAAAAAATAATTTAAAAGAAGAAAAAGAAATTACAAATAATCTAAAAAATAGAAAATATAATAAAACTAATAAAAATAATTCATCAATATTTAAAAAATCAAAATTAAAAATAATTCCATTAGGAGGTTTACACGAAGTAGGAAAAAATATAACAGTTTTTGAATATGAAAACGAAATTATAGTTGTAGACTGTGGATTATCATTTCCAGAAGATGACATGTTAGGGGTAGATTTAGTTATTCCAGATATAACATACCTTGAAAAAAATGTTGATAAAATAAAAGGATTAGTAATAACACATGGACATGAAGATCATATAGGAAGTGTGCCATATCTATTGAAAAAAATAAATATACCAATTTATGCTACAAAATTAGCAGCAGGTTTAATTAGAAATAAACTAGAAGAACACAAATTATTAAGAAGTACAAAACTAATAGAAGTAATGCAAGGACAAACCATTCAATTAGGAAAAAATTTTAGTGTAGAATTTATAAGAAGTTCTCACAGTATTCCAGACTCAGTAATGCTTGCAATAACAACACCAGCAGGAACAATACTTCATACAGGAGATTTTAAAGTAGACTATACACCAATAGATGGAAAATTGATGGATTTTGGAAGAATTGCCGAGATTGGAAATAAAGGAATATTAGCACTTATGTCAGATAGTACAAACTCAGAAAGAAAAGGATTTACAATGTCTGAAAGTTCAGTAGGAGAAGTATTTGACAAACTATTTTTACATTGCACAAAAAGAATAGTAGTAGCAACTTTTGCTTCAAATGTTCATAGAGTGCAACAAATAGTTAATTCAGCTGTTAAATATAATAGAAAAATTGCAGTTTGTGGAAGAAGTATGATAAATATGATAGAGACTGCAAGAGAATTAGGATATATAGAATGTCCAGAAAATATATTTATTGATATAGATATGATAAATAATTATCCAGACGAAAACTTAGTAATAATAACAACAGGAAGCCAAGGAGAGCCAATGTCAGCATTAACAAGAATGGCAGCAGGTGATCATAGAAAAGTCAAGATAACACCAAATGATTTAGTTATCATATCAGCAACACCAATTCCAGGAAATGAAAAATTTGTATCAAAAGTAATAGATGACTTAATGCAAATAGGAGCAGAAGTAGTATATAGTTCACTAGAAGCAATACATGTTTCAGGACATGCTTGCCAAGAAGAACAAAAATTAATTTTAGCTCTTTCAAAACCAAAATACTTTATTCCAGTACATGGAGAATATAGACAACTAATAGCTCATAGTGAAACTGCACAAAGTATGGGAATAGACAAAAGTAATATATTAATGATGTCAAATGGTAGAATACTAGAAATCAATGAAGATGGTGCAGAATTTACAGGTTCAGTACAAAGCGGAAGAGTATTAGTAGACGGATTAGGTGTTGGAGATGTAGGAAATATAGTTTTAAGAGATAGACAACATTTATCACAAGATGGTTTAATAGTGATTGTGCTAACAATGTCATCAACAACAGGAGAAGTAGTAGCTGGACCAGATGTAATATCAAGAGGATTTGTATATGTTAGAGAATCAGAAAGTTTAATGGATGATGTAAAATCAGTAGTAAGACACGAAATAAAAAAATGTGAAGAAAGAGGAGTACGTGATTGGGCTACAATAAAATCAGCAGTTAGAGAAAATTTAAGAGATTATATATTTATGAAAACAAAAAGAAATCCAATGATTATACCAATAATAATGGAAGTATAATTAATAGGGACGGTTCTTTTGTTAGCAAAAATGAATATTAAGAACTGTCCTTAATGAAACAAATATTAAAATAAGGAGAGATAAAATATGGATTATAAAGATTTAGCAGAACTAATATTCCCAGAAGCAAAGGATATATCATATTATGAAGAAAAATATCCAGAAAGGAATCTAAAAGAAGGTGCAATAGTTTCAAGAATAGCACCAAGTCCAACAGGTTTTACACATATAGGTGGAATATATCAAGGTTTAATTGCAAAGAAATTATCTGAACAAACAGAAGGAATTTTCTTTGTGAGAATAGAAGATACAGATCAAAAAAGAGAAGTAAAAAATGCTATAGTTGAAATAGTAAATTCTTTAAAAGATTTTGGTATAGAACAAGATGAAGGCATGCTCAATGAAAATGACAGTGAAGGTGCATATGGTCCATATAAACAATCTCAAAGAAAAAAAATATATCAAGCATATGCAAAATACTTAATATCACAAGGAAAAGCATATCCATGTTTTTGTACGCCAGAAGAATTAGACGAAATAAGAACTAAACAAGAAAATGCAAAAATAAGACCAGGATATTATGGTATATGGGCAAAATGTAGGAATAATACAATAGAAGAAATGGCTAAAAAAATTCAAAATGGGGAAAATTATATAATAAGATTTAAATCACCAGGTAGGGAAGATAAAAAGATAAAACATAAGGATGTAATAAAAGGAAATGTCGAGTTTCCAGAAAATGATCAAGATATAGTAATAATAAAATCAGATGGATTACCTACATATCATTTTGCACATGTTGTAGATGATCATTTAATGAGAACTACACATGTTATTCGTGGAGATGAATGGCTATCATCAGTTCCATTACATTTACAATTATTTTACGAATTAGGATTTAAAGCTCCTAAATATGCACATATTGCACCAATAATGAAAAATGATAATGGAAATAAAAGAAAATTAAGCAAAAGAAAAGATCCAGAAGCAGCTGTTTCATATTATAAAGAATTAGGAATACCTAAAGAAGCAGTAAAAGAATATTTATTAAATATAGCAAATTCAAATTTTGAAAATTGGAGAAGAGCAAATCCAGACTTAGACATATCAGAATTTGACTTACAACTAAGTAAAATGAGTGTTAGTGGGGCTCTATTTGATATGACAAAACTATTAGATGTGGGAAAAACAGTTATATCAAAATTTTCGGCAGAAAAAGTTTATGATGAAACTATAAAATGGGCAAAACAATATGATAAAGAATTAGAAAATATATTACAAGATAAAGATTATGCATTAAAAGTTTTAGGAATAGAAAGAGGAAACAAAAAGCCAAGAAAAGATATAGCCAAATGGTCAGATGTAAAATATATTATTGAATATATGTATGATAATGAATTCTATTCAAAAGTACAAAACTATGAATATCAAGTAATAAATGAAAAGCAAGATATAGAAAAAGTTTTAAATTCATATATAGAAAAATATTATGATGAAAATGACGATAAACAAACATGGTTTGATAAAATAAAAGAATTATCAGGAGAAATGGGATTTGCAAAAGAAGTAAAAGAATTTAAAGCAAACCCAGATAAATACAAAGCTCATGTTGGAGATGTAAGTACAGTATTGAGAATTGCACTAACAGGAAGAACAAATACACCAGATATGTATGAAATAATGAGAATATTAGGAAAAGATAAGATAAAAGAAAGGTTTCAAAAAGCTATAGAATATTTACATTAATTAATATTGATATTATTTATTAAAAGTTGAAAATAAGCAATAAAAAGGATGTGAGCAATTATGGAATATAATATAGGCAATATAGTAAGAACAAAAAAACAACATCCTTGTGGTAGTAAATTATGGAAAATAACAAGAATAGGTGTTGATTTTAAACTTAAATGTTTAGGGTGTGGTCATGTAGTTACTCTAGAAAGAGAGAAAGCTAAAAAAATAATAACTAAAATAGAAAAAAATTAAGAATAATAGTGAAGCAAAATATTATAAATATAAAAATATTAAATGCTTCACTATTTTTTATGTTATATTAAATCATAGTAAAAATGTTCATAAATTTTTTGTTAAAATATGAATTTTAAAATTCTTTTTTAGAACAAATAAATTTTTTTTGTCATAATATATAATATAGTATCAAAGAGATACTATATGGGAGGTGACTTTATATGGATAATCAAGATACAATTTATTGTTATGACAATAAAGAAGATAAATGTCCTAAAAAGAAAAACTGCCTAGGAATTATATTTGTTATATTATTAAGTTTATTTACTTTTGTTATAGGATTATTAATAGGTGCTGCATTAGCTTTAATAGTATTAATAGCATTACCAGCAATTATAGTACTAGCAATTATACTAGGATTATTGTTAATTTTAACAATTATACTAATGATTTGTAATAAGAAAAAGACAAAAAAATGTAAATGCTGTTGCTAAAAAAATAATTAGCACATGAATAAAAAGGGACTTTAAATAAAATTGTACTTTTATATAAAAGTCCCTTTTTGTTTCGAAAAGTGCATGAATTTTTTTTATTCTTAAATATATTTTTCAATTAAATTCCATATTTCATCGCTATAAATTTTCCTTTCAGAAGAAAAAGGATATGTAGGAATATCACCAATAGGGTTTAATTCTTTTTGAAGATTTTTAGTTGCCAAATCAACCTTAGTAATTGCAATTTTATCTGCTTTATTTGCAAGAATGACAAAAGGTATTTTAGATGAAATAATATAATTGTACATAAGTTTATCATTTGCAGTAGGACTATGTCTTATATCAACTAAAAAGATAATTAAACTTATTTCATTTCTATTAAATAAATATTCTTCGATAAATTTACCTACTTGAGCTTGCTCTTTTTTTGACATTTTGCTGTATCCATAACCAGGTAAATCAACAAAGTAAAAGGTATCATCAAGGTTATAAAAATTAATTTGGCGAGTTTTACCAGGTTCACTACTAGTTCTAGCTAATTTTTTTCGATTTATCATTGTATTAATAAAACTTGACTTTCCTACATTAGATTTTCCTACTAATACTATTTCTGGTAATCCGTTTTTAGGATATTGTTTTGGGCTTACAGCAGATATTTCAAATTTTGGATTTTTTATTATCATAATTTTCTCCTTACTATTTTTAAAGAGTTATTTTTTCAAGTCCACCCATATAAGGTCTTAAAACTTCAGGAATAACAACACTACCATCAGGTTGATAATTATTCTCAACAATAGAAATAAGCATACGAGGTGGAGCAACAACAGTATTATTTAATGTATGTGCGAAATAATTACCATTTTCACCTTTAATTCTTATTCCAAGTCTACGAGCTTGTGCATCAGTTAAGTTAGAACAACTTCCAACTTCAAAATATTTCTTCTGTCTAGGAGACCAAGCTTCAACATCACAAGACTTAGCTTTTAAATCTGCTAAATCACCAGAACAACATTCTAAAGTTCTTACAGGAATATTCATACTCCTGAAAAACTCAACTGTATAAGACCACATTTTATCATACCAATTCCAGCTATCTTCTGGTTCACAAACTACTATCATTTCTTGTTTTTCAAATTGATGTATTCTATAAACTCCACGTTCTTCTATGCCATGAGCTCCTTTTTCTTTTCTAAAACATGGAGAATATGATGTCATTGTATAAGGCATATCTTCTTTTTTTAATATCTGATCTTTAAATTTACCAATCATAGAATGTTCACTTGTACCAATTAAATATAAATCTTCTCCTTCAATTTTATACATCATTGCATCCATTTCTTCAAAGCTCATAACACCTGTTACAACATCGCTTCTTATCATATAAGGTGGAATACAATAAGTGAATCCTTTGCCAATCATAAAATCTCTAGCATAAGTTAAAACAGCAGAATGTAATCTAGCTATATCTCCCATTAAATAGTAGAACCCTTGACCAGATACTCTTCTAGCACTATCTAAATCAAGTCCATGTAATTTCTCTAAAATTTCTCCGTGAAAAGGAATATCATAATCAGGAACTATAGGTTCACCAAATTTTTGAATTTCTACATTTTCACTATCGTCTTTACCAATAGGCACTGATTTGTGCATGATATTAGGTATTTTCATCATTCTTGATTTTATTTCTTCTGAATATTTAGTTTCTAATTTTTCATTTTCTTCTAGTTCTTGGTTAATTTCAGTAACTTGTAATTTAACTTTTTCAGCTTCTTCTTTATTGCCAGTTTTCATTAATTCACCAATTTTAGAACTTAAAGATTTTCTTTTAGCTCTTAAATTATCGCCTTTTAATTGAGTTTCTCTATTTTTTTTATCTAAATCTATTACTTCGTCAACCATGCTCAATTTTTGATCTTGAAATTTTTTTCTAATATTATCTTTTACAATTTCTGGATTTTCTCTTAAAAATTTAATATCTATCATAATATAATTCCCCCTTATATAAGTCAATGAATGATATAATTATATAATAAATTCTAATAAATGGCAACAAATTGGGAAAAATAAATTATAGATAAATAATTTTAATTATATTTAGGTGATAATATGTTTTTAGAGGTTATAAAATTTATAATATATTCAGGACTAATAGTTTTAGTTTCAAAATATATATTAGTAAAAAATTTAAGAAACTTAGGGGAAAATCTTAACTTAAGACCAAAAGCAATAGGGGAAGTAGCAGGAATCGCAACATCGATTCCCGAATTAATTACTATTTCAGTATCTAGTTTCAGTGGTCTTATTAATACTAGTATTTTTAATGTATTAAGTTCTAATATAATAAATGTTTTACAATATATAACTTCTATAGTGATAAATAAAAATATAAGAAAAATAAAAAATAAGGCTATAAAAGTAGATATGTTAATGATAGCTTTTACAATAATAATACCTATTTTATTGATATTGTTAAATATTGAGATGAATAAGGCTTTGATTCCTATATTTATATTTCTATATATTTTTTTTAGAGCAATAAGTAGAATAGCACATATAAAGTATTTAAAAGCAGAAAATGAAAAAATTGAAGATATTGTTTTAATGAAAGAAAAAAATAGAAAAAAGCAAGTAGCTAAAGTTATAAAAAATATATTGTTCATATTAATAACTGGAATTGTATTATTTTATTTGGGAGACCTATTGGGTAGTGTTATTGAAAGTTTAGCAATTATATTTAATATACCTCAATTTATTATTGGACTGTTTTTAGGAATAGTTACAAGTATTCCTGAATTTATAACTTTTTTCGAAGCTCAAAGACATTATAATAAACAGGATACGGATACTATGTATGGTGTAATAGAGGCTACAAATAATTTATTTACTTCCAATATTTTAAATATATTTATTATACAGTCTATAGGTATATATATCTACTTTTTGTAGCAAAGAATAAATATATATTGAATAATAATAAAAAGGATATATAATTTAGGGGATTTAGAAAAGTAAAATCCTGTGGTAAATTGTAAAAGTAACGTATAGTTTGTAAAACTAACAGCAAGTGTAAGATTAATGGCTAAAAATGAATATTTTT